>JBQGBZ010000272.1:0-1980 GCA_052038215.1 Nitrososphaera sp. | reverse complement strand
GGCAAGCTCACTAGTAGCTAGTTTTTTGCTTGCAAGTAGTATTGCTTTGGTTCCGTATTTTTCAGGGAACAATGCGGTACATGCGCAAGAAACAGAAGATCAAGGACAAGGAGAGGTCAAACACGTAACTTTAATCGCATCTGAAAAAGAAGTGCAAGTGGCTCCTGATAACGCATTGCATCCAGGAGGTATCATGTACAATGCAATGGTATTCAATGGTAGTATTCCAGGACCAGTTATATCAATTGATCAAGGTGATACACTAAACATCACTTTAAAGAATGAAGGACAGACTATACACAGTCTTGACTTTCATGCAGGATTTGGTCCAAGTAAAGCATTATCTGGCAGCGTGAAACCTGGTGAAGAAAAGACATGGTCACTTACTGGAGAATTCCCTGGTGTATTCATGTATCACTGTGGTGCTGATGGTCTCAATGGTGTATGGGAACACATTGCTAACGGAATGTATGGTGGAATAGTTGTTCACCCAACAGACGAAGAACCAGCAAAAGAATTCTATATGGTATTCAGCGAATTGTACAACAGCGCTGATCAAGGTCCATTCGTAGGTAGCAACGGAACAGGAGCATTTGACATTGGCAAATTCATATCAAACAATCCAGACTTGGTACTGACAAACGGTATGTCTCACAAATATGCCCCAGCAGTTGGTGAAGTGAACAAACTGGAACTTAACAAGGACGCAGAAGTATTCAAGGTAAAACCAGGTGAATTAACTCGTTGGTATATAGTTAATCCAGGACCCAACGACGGTGTTTCATTCCACTTTATCAGCGGAATGCTAAGCGTACGAGATGGTAGCAACGAAGCAAACAACGGCTTTGGAACACAGGACATCAATGACGAAACATGGTGGATTCCTCCAGGTTCAGCATCAGTAATTGAATCAACATTCCCAGAAGCAGGTGTCTATGTGGGTGTTGACCACGCAATGTCAGATGTTGTAAAAGGTGGTGCACTTGCAGTAGTAGCAGTGGACAACTCAACTGCAACTGATCATCCAGAAGGAACATGTGTCGCAGCAAAAGGTCAAGGTGTAGTATGCACAGAACAACCAGCTGAAACAGAGTCTGCAGCCGAAGGTGAAACAGAAGCAGAAGCTGAAGGTGAAACCGGCGATAATGAAAATGGCGATGGTGCAAACGGAAATGGTGATGAAGGAAATGGAAATGGTGAAAGTGAAGTAACACAAAACGCTACAATGCTCAATACCAGCAGCAGTAACATGACTGGTAACGGGACAATGATGGCTGGAAACTCAACTGTAGCAGGAAACCAAACGGCATCATCTGGCACTGAAGTAACCATTGCTCAAGGATCCTCTGCTCCAACTGCTGCCCAATTCTATGTACCACCAACTTTAACAGTACCAACTGGTACCACAGTAACTTGGAAGAATGCAGATTCTACTCTCCATACTGTAACTTCAGGCAGTGCTGAAGGTGGCGAATCTGGCACAGTATTCGACTCAAGTTATATGGCAGCAGGAAAAACTTTTCAATGGACATTCCCTACCGCAGGAACATTTGACTACTATTGTACTCTTCATCCTTTTATGAAGGGTCAAGTAGTGGTAAACTAAATTCCTTTTTTCTCTTTTTTATAAAACAATATTAATTGATTATTATTTTCTATCTAGAATTAGTAATTACGTTTACGTGATAAGACTATGTTAAGGTATACTATATTCGTAAATTCTTGTCTTATTAGGCCCAGTAGTCTTTTAACCTGCTTATGATTTTATTATCCTTACTGAACTTATCGAAGTCTTCATCCTCAGACAAATTGTGAAAAGTATCACTATTGATAACCTTTTGCAATTTGCTGTTACTCTTTTCTAAATCAGGGAAGATTGGATCATTGATATTGTTTAATAATTTGTTTATATCACGTAGTGATAATATTGACAGGACTAATTTATTATCATCGGGTGAAATTACTGGAATTTCAGACACA
>JBQGBZ010000271.1:0-1056 GCA_052038215.1 Nitrososphaera sp. | reverse complement strand
GGGATATATTGTTTGAGGCTGAGCCAAAAACTGTTGCTAAGAACTGAAAAAAGGCATGGAAGACACTGAGCTCGAGCATTACACTCCAAAAGATGTTCCTCCAGAAGTACTTGCATATGGCTCCGTCTTGGCCCAGCTCGGGGTGGGCAAGGCAGGTAAGCTGGGAGCACTTGTCCTGAGGCTAGAAGCGGATGAGAGTACTGGTAAGACTTCTGTAAAAGAGCAGTACTCTCGTGTCCCGCTTTATACTCAGCGTGCCCTTTACCTTGAAGAGGATCTGCCAAACATGGCCTATATGTATATTATCTCACCCTCAGGCGGCGTATTGCAGGGTGATAGGTACAGGATGGACATAACTCTTCGAAACCATGCGTTTGCACACATCACAACGCAGGGGGCGACCAGAATCTATAGAATGGAAAAGAACTATGCCACGCAGATAGTGAATATAGATGTTGGCGAAGACTGCTATTTTGAATATATTCCGGATCAGGTGATCCCCTACCGCGACTCCAGATTCTACCAAGAAGCCAACCTACGAGTCCATGATAATGCAACATTGCTCTACTCTGAGATTATAACACCGGGGAGGGTTGCAAGCGGAGAACATTTTGATTATGATATCTGCTACATGAAGGCTATTGCAAAGGACCGTAGCGGTGGTCTAAAGTTCACAGATGTGGCGATGCTGGAACCCAAAAAGCGTGATATGAAGGTGTTTGGAGTTCTATCAGATCATGAAGTCGTGGGAAACATGTACGTTATTACGAAAAACAAGCTACAGGAGATCAACACCAGCGTGAATGCCGCCCTTAAAGACATACCCACTGTATATGCTGGAGCCACGATTCTGCCAAGTAATTCCGGAGTAGGAATAAGGATGCTTGGAAATACAGCAAGCGATTTGAGGTATGCGATTTATGAAGTTGTAAGGATTGTCAGAAGGATTGTCTTGGATGCTCCTTTCAGCGGAATTAGGAAAGGATGATAATAATAATAATAGTAATCGTAATCACCACTGACTAACTATTATTTCCTGCCAGTTATCCAAAACTC
>JBQGBZ010000270.1:0-3997 GCA_052038215.1 Nitrososphaera sp. | reverse complement strand
CAACAGAAGTGAATCAGATTATACATATCAGTGGGACTTTGGAGATGGCCAAACCAGTGACTCTCCAGGCCGCACTACGACTCACACCTATGAAAATCCTGGTGTGTACTTCCCTGAGGTAACTGTCACAGACCCTGAGGGTAATACTGCGTTTGAAGACGAAGGAAGAAGAATTGTTGTACCAGCAGCAGAATTTGAGGTTCAAATTACCAGAGATATCCAAGATGGAACTGAAGCTCCATCTACTTGGTGCTTTGAGCCAAGCATTGTGACAGGTGCAGAAGGAGTGCCGCCATATACATATAGTTGGGACTTTGGTGATGGCACAACGAGTTCTGACAGAGAAGTATGCCATACATTTCAGCAGCCAGGCGATTATGAAGTAACGTTGGATGTGAGAGATTCAGCAGGCGGGGAAGCATCTGCGACTACTACTATCAGAGTTCTGCCACCACTTGAGACGACACCTGAAACAGAGCAACCAGCAACAACTGAGGGAGAAACCACTACTACACCACCGGAGACACCTCCAGAAACAACAACTGAAGGAGAGGAAGGTGCTGCTCCTACCGACACTACAACAGAGACACCACCATCAGCAACTGAAGAGGGAGCAGGAGCTGCTGAAGAACCACCAGCAGGAACGACGACAATAACTGGAGGGGAGGATGCTACTACTCCACCATGATCTCTTGACACATCAAGACAGTAGTAGCACTATCGGCTATGACCACAAGCCGATATATCCTTTCTTTTATTTCCTTTCTTTTTTGAAGTCCTCATTTGATATAACACTTATAATCAATAATTTATAGAAATCTTATGTTGAGTGCTCATACTATTCACCTTTCTTTCAGTTCTGACAACTAAAAATATTGAGCTCGAACATCTTAACTTACTACTTTAAGATAACAGAAGAGGAAAAATCATGACTACACAAAGACGAATGCTAAAAAGGGGGAGATTAACAATTTTAATTAGAGATCAGATCATTTTGCAATATGTCAAACAGCAACATAATCAAAGATAGCAATGGCCACGGAATACATGAACAGTGAAAAGAGGAATCATTTGCGTCACCTAAAAGTTCAAGCATGTATACGTCCTTGAGTTAGCCTTGTTTGCAGCTGGCGGCTTTATTTCAATGAGCTTCACATCAGCACCCACGATGTTGACCAATGCCGCCTTCGCTTAAGAAGGAAATGATACTACGGCAGCAGCAAACACTACAGCTACAACAACGACTACTACAGCCGACAATCTACTTTATGAAGAGACTGGCAACACCATGGGAAATGAAATAATTGCAATTGCAAATAACTCAGCTATGATGACGGTACTCTGCTTTACTTTGGAGCAGGGAACGAAATGAGCTCAAAGAAGTTATAGGTTACCGAGAATTATGATTGCATATTTATAGAAAACAGGACAACCTCGGAGGTATCTGATTATGATTATAGCAGGCAATCCTCGTTAGGGGTAATGGCAATAGCCCTGTAAGCATAAATTATTAGATTGTGATGCAGAATGCAAAGGTATTTGGTAAGTAATAGGATTCTGCTATATAGATCTTAAAAAATGAATCGCAACCATTAAATTTTATGATCTTTGCTTGCTTGCAACATGTTTCGTAACAATGACAATAAAGGTCGTCGTTACAGTAAGAACTACAAGAACAACAAAGGAATCAGCGTCCGAAAAGAAATGAGGACAACAATATCCTATAAACTATCCTCCTTTTTAACAGGAAAGTCGTCAGTACTAACGCTGTCGCTGATGGTGCTGCTAATTGGGACTATTTTGTTTGCAGCGCCATCAGCAGCAATGGCTCAACAGCAACAAGCAACAACGGCACCAACAACAGAACCATTAACGCCAGAAGAACAACTGGAGCAAGCTAGGCTACAAAGGACAACTGCTGCCATAACCCAAAACTTAGAGCAGGGACAGAAACAGATTAACGGTATTGTCTATACACCAAGATGGTCAGAGCCAGTCTGGGTACAATCTAATTCATTGTCCATACTCTTTGTATATTGTCTACCTGGTGAATATGCAGGATCTGGACAAGAGATACTTGGCGGCTCAGAACTAGAAGTATTGGAATCTTATTCTCTAGCTGTAACTGCTGACCTTACAGGATGGCTCATGGTAGTAGAAAATAGCGACGAGATAGTAAGACTACCAGCTGCAGTAGGTGTAATATGCGCATCAGATGCAGATGATCCAGATGCACGTACTCTAAGTCAACAGGAACAGACAGAGATAAACAACATAATTCAGCAATTCATTACCGTGCGGAACACTGTGATAAACAACGTCACACAAATCATTAACATCATAAACAATGTCACAACTAATGGTACGGGAGGACCAACTAACGATACTGGAGGACCAACTAACGATACTGGAGGACCAACTAACGATACTGGAGGACCAATAATACCTCAACCACCAACTAACGATACAGGAGGTAATGTTACAGAAGGACTAACACCACCACTAACTAATGAGACAGAAGAACTAACACCACCACCAACAGAAGAAATAACACCACCACCAACAGAAGGAGGAGCTGAACCACCACCAACAGAAGGAGGAGCTGAACCACCACCAACAGAAGGAGGAGCTGAATCCATAATTCCTGGCACATAAGGGCAGTAGGTCCAATCGACTGAGATTGAGAGCCGTAAACCCTCTTCTCTTTTTCTTTTTTCTCTATTAGAACGAATAAAAAGCGTATTTAAGTAAATTAACACCACCATCAACAGTAAGGGCGATTGTCGGAGGGGAAGAAGAAGTACTAGCACATGGGCTTAGCTTC
Source organism: Nitrososphaera sp. (assembly GCA_052038215.1). Taxonomy (GTDB): domain Archaea; phylum Thermoproteota; class Nitrososphaeria; order Nitrososphaerales; family Nitrososphaeraceae; genus Nitrososphaera. The sequence goes on along the minus strand of JBQGBZ010000270.1, from coordinate 1,173 downwards.
TAATTGATTTCTTCCTCCATGATACCATTGTATGTTTACTTGCAGCACGTTAGGTTTATCTGCGTGAAATTGTTTGCAATGTACTGCTTATACTTCCTTGTTAGTTACCAAGGTGCTGAATCCATATACGGAGCAAGATCTGCAACTTGCCAATAATAATAAGAAGATTTTGCTATTACTGTATTTGTCTATAGTAGCAACACCTGGACTCGGTCATATAACAATCATTGCAATTCTGATGGCTGGAGAGGAAATCAAGACATGAGCAACGGACGAACTGCTGTAATAATGGTTGCAGGACTTGCAATCGGAATTGTTGCAGCAGTATTGGCTGGTCAATGGATATTCGACGGGGTTTTTAGAGCACTGCATCCAGACACCCGCGATTATTGGCAGAATCTAGTTACTCTGGTAATTGCTACAATTCTAACTCTGATTGTTGGTGTAGTCGCATTTGGTATAGTGGTTGGAATATTTTATGGATCAGTTTTCTTCCTTACTTTCAAAAGCCGCAGGAGAAGCAGTCCTGCATGACATGACCTTGAAATAATACCGCGCCTCTGTATATCTGAAAAGAATTATAATGCGCACATACAAGTGTATATATTCCCTCTAAAAACTTGAGCTTGAGGCAAAGCTACGACATGAAATCAAAATGGGGTAGGAAATTCTTTCAGACCCTAACAGCACTAATTTCTATGTGAGCTATGTCTTCATATGTCTCTGTCTGAATAATAATATAGTCAAGAGTGAGATGCAACAGAGTGACATTATGCCTTCAGTAAAGTAAGTGCTTGTGTCGGAATTATGGCAACTATACTAAGCCCAAGTATTTTCGTGCCAACAACAGGTCTCCTCCCCTTTTCTTACTGCTCCCTCTTATGCCTATAGGAATGTAATATATCAAATTGGCCCTAAACCTATTTAGTTGGGTGAATGAGTCTAAGAAGAAAAGAGCTGTCTCAAATTAACTAATAATAACAATAAATCCTCCACTGCTTACAAAGCAACACAAGTTTTTCAGGTTAGGTGTTCTTCAATTAGATGACTACCTTCCCCTACTCTGCAATGAATAATACCTACTATCCCTTCTGCTTCTTGAATTGTTCTAATTACCCGTCCAACATGCCTTGGCAGCGTAAAAATATGGACATTTGGACCTGCGTCTGTCCC
>JBQGBZ010000269.1:0-3883 GCA_052038215.1 Nitrososphaera sp. | reverse complement strand
GTAGCTCCTTATTCGAGCTATTGACTGACTGATTAACCAATTTTATCATATCATGAGTTAGCTTGAACCTCGCATCGGAGTTGAGCAGGCTCTGGATATAGTGGTTCTTGTGAAAGCAAAAGTAGGCGTTTGCTCGCTTGTCGACGAAAACATCACCCCTGCTTATTAGATTCTCCAGGTGACCGTCAATGTCTCCAAATTCTCTTCTCAGATCTGTCTTCTTGATGCCACCAGACCCAGCAGAAAGGATCTTATTGAGGAGTTTTTCTTCCGAGGACATGAGGTAGAAGTTCTAGATTTTAATATAAACTCCAATGTAACAAATAAAAGCAATCCTAGTCAAGAAACCTATACACAAAACGGTCGTGTTAAGTTAGCCACCATCACCTATCATGTAGCATAGTGTGTCAAAATTATATTTCCTATTGTTGCACATAAAGACGAACAGTCTCATCCAGCTATAGACATGCGATTTATTACATACACCATGTTTGATGCATGGATAGTAATCGTCAAAACATTCCATTCTATCCTTGAAATATTCTATCGTTCTTTCTATGATGCTCTTCTCATAAGAGAAATGCAGCCTATGTTCCAATCCCAATGTGCGGCATGCTTCTGGATACCAAGTACCGCCATCTGAATACACAGTATGTCTGCCATACAGCCTGACCAATGACCTGAGGAATGTTTCAGCCACCAGCATATTCCTGTGTCTTGAGACATAGACTCCCAGTACTGTTCTATGTACTGGCTCAATCGCAACCCATAACCATGCTTCGTTATGTCCAATATGGACCTGTGTTTCGTCTATAATGTAGGCTGCTATCCTTGTACGTCTATACACCTGCATTGGCCTGAATTTCTGTACCCAGTACCAGACAGCGACATGGCTTCGCTCAGCAAATGGCTCTATTGCTCTAGCTGTGCTCCGAAAGGATAGACCAAGAAAGTACAAATACAGCGCGTACATGACTGTCCATGTGGACGTTCTCTCGCGTTCTACTAATAATAATCCCATAGAATGTGGGAGAGTACGCCCACAGCTATAGCTATTCCGCTAACTTAACACGACCGACACACACATAACAAAGATAAAATACCCTTAAAATTGCCTTTTCTACTGCATGAATAGAATAAAGCGTATATCTGCTGAGCTATTGGAGAAGTATCCTGATAAGTTTGGGCTTGATTTTAACGCTAATAAAAAAGTCATCAGCGAAGTAGCCATAATCAGGTCTAAGGTCTTAAGGAATGAGCTAGCCGGTTACATTACTGCCCATTTGCGAAAGCAAGCTGCGCAAGAAAAGGCTTCAATGGCGTCTTCTGCGGTCGGAGAGACTGAGGAAGAAATTGAGGAATGATAACTATAAGACTACTTGGTGGGGCAAAAAAAGCAGTCGGCAGACCTGCGGTCAATCTTGATAGACCCAGTGCGTCGGTCTCAGACATTTTGGACTTTTTAGCAACTATTTCAGCTGAGCCTCATCTTTTGCAAAGAAGCAATTTGATAATTGCATTAAATGGTGTAGATTCTGCTTCTCTTCAGGGAAATAACACACTTGTAAAAAGTGGTGATACGGTCAAGATCGTCACAGTGGTTCATGGTGGAACGCATTACACACTCAATAGCTATCATGTATCAATCACCGGCATCCAAAAGATCACTCACGATCCTGGCAAACTGGTAGATATAATGCGTTCTCAACACAATGATGTATCGATACAGGCAGTAGATGCTAATGCAGTATATGGAGAAGAGCATATGCTAGGGGTACTCAGAATAGCACTTGAAGCAGAAAAAAGAAATATCATGATTACAAAGAGATGTGAAATCGAACTACTAATTCGTCTCGCAGGCACTGATCAAATTTCAGAAGCAATCCAAAGGGCTGGTTTGAAGAAAGATGTCGCTGGGTGTTTTATTGCCTTTTCACAAGATAATGAAGCGTTACGTCAATTTGAAGAATGGATTAAGAGCGAATTTGACTTGAATGATTCTGTATTGAAGCCTAATAAGTATAAGAGGATCCGGCTTGCAAGCTTGCTAGGTTCTCCTGCAAAATTGGACAATGACGAGTTTCTACAATATCTTTTGGAAAAGGCAGCCATACTCATAGCATAAAGAAGAGGCCACTTACTTGCGTTTTTCAACCACAGAGCTGAAAATCTGATTTGGTCGAAGGACTGATACTCCGGTCAGCCCTCCAAGTACCTGTACTAGAATAACCCAGTCGGGATTCTCCAGATCGACTTTGTTGTTGATCCTGTCTGCTATCGTCTTTATAATCTGCATCGAACCAAGGGAGTTGTGTCTTTTTTCAACCGTTACCCTGAAAGTTTCCTTGCCGATCTTTGTAATGAGCTCACTTGCAGCATGACTTATTGTGTCAAGCCGTGTGGGGACAACAACTTGAATTGGCAATACTCGCAGAATATAACGAACCTGCCAAGGTTCTGAAGCCACAAGCTCCTTTAATTTATCGATGATAGTAAGGGGGTCAAGTGAAGTCTGTACGAGTATCATTCCCTTTATCTCGATTATCTCTGACCCTGCTGTCGGGTCACCAAATTTATCCAGCAGTTCGAGTATTTCGTCTTCTGCATCTTCTTCTCTAAATCTAAAAGTGGATACAATGAGGTTAAATTCATCCAATGAGATGTAATATCTCCCTCGATTTTATCGCCCCTTCGCGCAATATTTTAGGATTGCCTTCTACAGACACTATGGTAGATTCTACACCCTTTTCGACTGTTCCACCATCTAAAAGTGCGTCATACCCTTCAAGACCAGAATTAAGCACTTCTTGCGCACTTTTCATCGTCCTATCTCCTGATAAGTTCGCGCTCGTGCCTACAAGGTAAGTGCAGTGGTGAAGAAGTAGCAAGACACAGTTGTTGGCTGGAACACGTACTGCTAAGCTAGAACTACCTGCCCTGATCCTAGGTGATATTTTGTGATCGATTATGGGGGCAACTATTGTTAGCGCACCAGGCCAGTATCTTTCGGCAAGCATCCTGCCAGCCCTCCCAAGTAATACTATTCTTTCTGCCTTACCTATGCTGGATGTCAAAATAGGCAGCGGTTTTTTTTCATCCCTGCCCTTTATTGTAAAGATGCGCTTGACTGCTAAGTCGTTGTATGGATCACAACCTATTCCATATATTGTGTCGGTCGGATAGATCACTACTCCTCCACTTTTTATGAGTGAAGCACAACTTGCCACTGCGTCCTGCGAGCATTGGAAAATCTTTTGTTTCATCATCGCACCTCTGCCTCGTCATCGCGGCAATATCTTTAGGGTAATCTCTTTTTGTAGTTCGCGCATTAGCCAGCAATGTATGATTATTATCCCATCTATAAATTGTGAAAGCGGCATATTGATAGTATATTATGTTAGTATTATGTTAATAGTGAATCTTTGTAACTTCAAGCCACTCTTTCATTCTTTTCACTAACTTTGAAATATGAGGTGTCTGCAAGACTGCGACGACGAGTGGTACCCGCAGCTACCAAAAGTAATAGTGTCGTAGCCTATTGCTACTTCGATATCTGGGACACCATATATTTACATTAGTAATAAAATGATTTTCCTTGTCCGTTTTGCTCTTCACATAATGAATACTCCAAAGAAAGAACAATACCATATCTATATACTTCGTGCATGCCAAGCTAAAGGAACGACTATTTGAGTTCACAGAAAAAGCTCAAGGCATCATAGAGCGTAGCAACCAGAAAGTGACTTTAGAGCCATACACTGAAAAGAATTTGATAGATGCGCTAGAACTTGAGAAGAACCTTGCAGCGGTAATTGATGATGTAAGAGCAAACAAGGACAATTGGATTGTCTCTGGTATCCAACGAGATTCTGCTAATCAGTTG
>JBQGBZ010000268.1:0-1758 GCA_052038215.1 Nitrososphaera sp. | reverse complement strand
TCAAATCTGCCTTCTACCTCTCGTTCTTCTTCACTTTCATCTCCTCCTGGGCCTTGTTGACCTGTCATTACCGCGCCCTGAGTAGATCCTTCTTCTGGAATCCCAAATGATGTATCCAAATACATAGCAAAGACATGGTGCAATTCCTCTTCAAATGGTATCCCGATAAGGCCAATTGCAATTGTAGCGCCGGCCAATATTCCAAATGGTACCCACATGACTTTACTAACTTCATGCACGTGATGGCCCTTTGCATCCATCTCCTTAAGATGTTTGCTTGGATCTCCAAAGAAGGCCATTCCCAGCATTCTAAATGTATAGAATGCAGTCATGATCGCGACTATGACGGCTATTGCGAATAGAGGGACAGCGTATGTGTACCCAGATTCCAGTGTAGCAGCAAAAATCGAATCCTTGCTCCAGAATCCAGAGGTGACGAGCGGAGCACCGGCCAGCGATAGGCCTGCAAGCAGCATGAAGATATATGTTTTCTTCATGTGTTTTCTTACTCCTCCCATATCAGTAAGGAACCTTGAACCGACAGCATGCAGCAAAGCTCCTGCCCCCATGAAAAGCGATGCCTTAAATAAGGCATGACTGATTAGTTGGAAAAAGCCAGCAGTGTAACCGTCAACAAACTGAGTGGAGAGGCCAGCGATCCCAAGGGCCATCATCATGTAGCCAATTTGAGACCCTGTAGAGTAAGCCAACACCTTCTTGATTTCTGGGTTTACCAATGCCTGAGTCGCCAACAAGAATGCTGTAATGGCTCCAACCCAGGCAACTACTTCAAAGAATTGTGCCATATTAAATGCAGCAAGAGCAAAGAAAAGTGGGCCAATCCTTCCCACCAAAAAAACACCGGCCTTGACCATGGTTGCGGCATGGATCAAAGCAGATACGGATGTTGGGCCTGTCATAGCTTCTAAAAGCCATTCATTTAATGGCAATTGTGCTGACTTTCCTACTGCCCCTCCAAATAGCAAGATTGCGGCTGGGACGAGCAAATTCTGACTACTCATCTCTATAGCCCAGCTCTGATCTGCAACAAGCTCCTTGAATCCAAATGTTCCTGCATAAATAAATATCAAAAACATTCCTGCAAGCATCATTATGTCCCCAGCTTTGGTCATAAGAAACGCTTTCATTCCCGCGTGGGTTGGAGAAGCCCACATTGGGATCCCTAACGCCATATGACGCTCTCTGCCAACATAGTCCTTCTTTTTATCGTAATACCAAAAGCCTATCAAGGCGTACGAGGCCAGTCCAACACCCTCCCAACCGAAGAAGAGCATCAGCAAATTATCAGAGAGAACAATTAGCTGCATCGATCCGATAAAGAATAACATAAAGAACCAATATCTTGTGAGATCACGTTCACCATGCAGATAACCTACTTAATAAACAAAAATCAGAAATGATATCCAGGCTACAACCTTGGTCATAATAATTGCAAGGGGATCTGCCAGAATTCCTGCGTCCAGATTTAATGCGCTAATCCAATTTATTTGACTGTGAACTTCTGAATCTGTTAATGCAAGTGGTACCAGTGTGGCTGCAAGTATCGCACTTGCAACCGAGAAGGCAATTGCAGTATAGTTTAAGAGGTTTGGTTTGTTTCTGCGCAATGCTGGAATTAATGCTGCACCAATAAATGGTAGCATCCATATTAGCCAGACGTTTATTTCAATCCCCTCAAATCCCATGACTCCGGCCCCTTCTGTTGTCATAACTAGGCCTATCCTCCTACTCCTACTC
>JBQGBZ010000267.1:0-2794 GCA_052038215.1 Nitrososphaera sp. | reverse complement strand
ATTGTCGTTTCGCGCAAGCCGATGGATGTCTCTTGGAAAAACTCACGAGTCATATCTGATCTTGAGGAAATTAGAGATCTTAAACAGAAGCCGGGCGAGAATATCTACGTTGTCGGAGGAGCGACGCTCGTTTCAAGCATGATAAATCTCAGCTTGATTGATGAAATTTGGCTCATGATTAACCCAGTTCTCTTAGGCGGCGGAAAGCTGCTCTTTGAAGGTGTTAACAAAAGACACCACCTAAATTTTGTCTCGTCCGAGGAAAGGGCTCCTGGCAAAGTTTACGTAAAGTACAAGACGAAGAAAAAAGTGGAAAAATAGAGATGGAGAAATGCACTCTACGAGCTGATTGCAACAGTAAAGCAGAATTGACATAAGATTATCTTGATTGTTCAGATTGAATACAATTTTTTTGCGAGTTTGCTTTAAACTATTATTAGCAAGTGACCACCATGCAAAACTATGAGTATCAGAATATCCTTTCTAGGAACAAGTCTCTTTTTTCTTTTTACGATTGTATTATCTACTGAAATGCAAGCAACAGTTGCAACTGCAGCATACACGAGCCGAGATGTTGTTGTTGACTTTAATTCGCCTTTTAATAATACATACGACCTTGGAAATCCATTCTTCGTAGAATATGACAATACTACTAGCCTGCAACCACCACCGAACCCTAACTATGATTTCAATGCTGTTTTCTCTGGATATGGTATAATCACCAACGGCACGAGGTACACTGATACTGGAGTATCCAGCTATGACGTTCGTGATAATGGTACTTTAGTCTATCAAAATGGAACAATAGACATCACAACAGAAGCAGGAGAAAAAGGTACGTTGACTTTTGAGTCTCTTGGACAAAGAGACCCCGCAACTACTATAGTATATGACCACGGTGCTATGTTCTTTAGTACTAATTCCACTACAGGAGAGCTAGCCTCTCTAAACAATACTGTATACGTATACAAAGATAAGATAGATGAAAGGAGAGGAAATCTTACCACCATTGCATGGGACTGGAACGGCGGCGGTAATGCAACTAAGATGGCGATAAGTAACGTAACTAATACACCTAATGCCAGCGCCACTACAAGTGCTAGTAGTGGTGGTGATAATACAACAGATAGCAGCGTTTCCATAGTCCCCGATGCTTCAAACCTGACTACAAATGCATTCTCGCCAAATCCAATTCAAGTTAGCGTTGGCACTACAGTACTATGGGCAAATAATGACGCAGAAGTACACACGGTCAATGCTGGCGAAAATGCGGCGCCTACTGGGCTATTTGACTTTTATATCCCCCCAGGAGGAACATCTGAATATACCTTTACTGAATCAGGCGAGTATCCATACTTCTGTATACTTCATCCAAACATGGTCGGAATAGTTAGCGTGATTAGCTGACTGCCAAATCTCTATTTTTTCATTCTTGCTAAAAGATCAACGCTAGACAACACTGTAAACCAGTACCAGGAACGACTATGCAATTTGAAGGCGAGTTCGGTGGGATTAAGTCCCCGCATGTAAAGGGGTCCGACTCTTTGAGCTTCAAAGATTGCTTAATACCGGCAATACTCTATGGCAAATAATCGACTAAAGTAGATTCGGCCTTTCCGTAGATTTGTTGTGCTAATGTATCAGTGACATGTTTTGGCATAGCTGATGATTAGGTCACTCTAAATAGTCACCATCGTGAGAAGTCTTACTAGCGACATGAATCTTTTCTCAGCATTAGGAAATGACGAGTAACAACGATAATAATGTTTTGACAGTTGATAGAAGCAGAAACTCGCATGACATTGAAATAATGGTCAGACTTATGACCTACGATGTTATCGTCGAAGACGTGCCGTTTAGAATGGTTAGGATGGGAAAAGGTAGAGTATGAAACAAGGTTTCGCCGGTTTATGTATAGAATTCCAGATTTCAAGATAGAGCCGAAATTTTGGGTTACTAACTACAAGTCGTTTGCTGTAGAAGCGATTTTTACAGGAACACAATAGGGAGACCATGACTACTGTCAAAGATGCGCTTGAAGTTCTGGGCTATGGCAATGCTGAAAAAATTACAAGAGTGATAAGACTGCCTTGGAGATGATGACTAGCAGCAAAACTTTGTTATGCTTCCTATCTGCATTAAATGGAAAAAATGACTTCCATCGAACGCAGACTGGAAAGGCTATTTAGGACACCTGCCGAAATTGTATTCCATATGCCATATAACTGGGATGAGGGATTGGAAAGACTTGACGCACGAGATGTAGAGTATGCTATCTTTCTCTACATTGACATGTTTGGACCCCCAATCAACGGTAATACATGACGTCACTAGAGGTGTATTTGGAGGGATTGAGGAATACAATTACTGTCCAGGTGTACCCTTATCAGATGGCGGATGCCAATACATGGGCCAAAATACGTTTCCGGCATCACGTGACAGCGATACAGTTCTCGTATTTGCAGAACCAGCAAGACCTGATCACCCACTACTGAGAGGTATCTTTGTAAAACAGGCAAGAGAAGTCAGCGATAATCCAAGAAATGAAATTCTTGTTCTGGTAGGTCATGGTGCAAGGTCTGATACAAATGACATGCATCAGGAAAGAGAGCTTGCTAATGCTGCAGGATATGTGGAAAGAAGAATGAGATTTGCAGACTCGGCAGCATTTACCGCAAGAGAAGACTGGCCTGATTTACAGCCTGCTGCAATTGAAAAGGCAGTCAACGGGATAAAGTCTATGCTGGCTCGAACAGGAGCTCAAAACGTTGTGTTAGTGCCAGCAACAGGAAGC
>JBQGBZ010000266.1:0-1010 GCA_052038215.1 Nitrososphaera sp. | reverse complement strand
CTTTTATGTGGAAGGGTTAGTCTATCGCTATTTGTCTTTGGAGACTTTGAGCGATTTCTGTAACTCGTCTGTCTATTTCGTCTCTAAGCTCTATGACCTTTCCAATAGATTTGTCTATTGGGTCTTCAATACCAAACCTATTGCGTTTTTCATAAATAACATCTGGCACTCAGCCCTCTATGCAGCCTATGTTTACTGACTTCGCGTAATACCTTCGTAATACTTTTACAGCCAAGATATGACTTTATTGGCGTGGGAGCAAAAGCCAAACAAGTCAACCTGCGAGACATAATAGTCAACTATTCTGATTTTCCGAAGTCTGGGATATTGTTCCGCGATGTAAATCCTGTTTTCAAAAGGAATGATGCCTTGAACTTCATCGCCGATGAGTTTTACCGATTTTATAGTAAGGCAAAATTAGATACTGTGGTAGGCATAGAATCAAGGGGCTTCATCATGGCAACGGCACTTGCACTCAAACTCTGCAAAGGTGTCGTGATGGTTCGCAAAGCAGGCAAGCTGCCTGGTACAACCCTTAAGAAATCCTATGATATTGAATATGGCAGTGCGGTAATAGAGATTCAGCAAGATGCAATAAACAAAGGTGAGAATATACTAATAGCTGACGATCTAATAGCAACAGGTGGAACTGCAAGAGCTACTGCACAGCTGATCGAAGAGCTTGGTGGCAATGTTGTAGGCTTTGCATTCATAATAGAGCTTTCTGATTTAAAGGGCGCTGACAAATTGCGCGAGATGGGCTACAAGGTTGAGTCTCTGGTGACTTTTCATGACAGATAACGCAGATATTGGCATCATTGGTGGTACTGGCATCTATGACCCAGAACTTCTTAGCTCAAAGCAGGAGATCAAAGTACATACCCCTTATGGTGAGACATCTGATTTTGTGACAATAGGTGAGTATTCAAGTGTTAGGGCAGCATTCATACCGCGTCATGGAAGAGGACACAGGATACCTCCTCACAATATAAACAGCAGGGCAAACATCT
>JBQGBZ010000265.1:0-1003 GCA_052038215.1 Nitrososphaera sp. | reverse complement strand
AGGCATTGTTGTCGATCTCACTCAACACCCAGATGGTGAGAGCGAGGCACTGCTACAAGTTGGAAAAGAGCAGATCGCTGCAAAACTTACAAACCTATACTCAAGAACACTACGGAATACTGACGTCCAACATGTGTCGGTTTTTGCTCTTGGCCCAATTCCGTTGCTTGTCTATCTCGGATCTAAGCTTAGCAACAAAATCCCCACACAGTTGTATCAACGACACCGTGATACTCAGGATTGGTGCTGGAAAAATGAAGCGGGTACCGCAGAATACTGCCTGAACTGTATACAAGAAGGTTCGAATCCATCGAGAGTTGCATTAGTCCTATCTCTGAGTGGGACAATAAAGAGGAAAGAGCTCCCTCCTCTTATTGATAGATCCTACTTCATTTATGAAATCTCTTTGCAGAATGCTACTCCGAACCCCTTATTTCTAAGAGCACAGAGTGATCTTGAAGCTTTCAAACAGATTTATTATCAATTCTGGGCTGAGGCCAATGTCCGCCATTCAAATATCCAAGTAATTCATCTGTTTCCTGCAATACCAGCACCTATAGCTGTTCTATGTGGGATGGAAGTACTAAAAAAGATCGCTCCAAGCTTAGTGGTGTACGACACCAACAAACGTAAAGGCGGATTTGTGGAAATGATAAGAGTAGGTGATTAAATGGGTGATATTGAATATCTCAACTCAATACTAAATGCTCAAACCTTCTCAAACGATTCTCCTGAACTCACAGAGCTACGAGATAAACGAAAGGAAGTTGAGAAAGTACTTCGAGACACTTTCGGCAATAAAGTAAAAATCTGCTATGGCGGTTCAAAAGCTAAGGGGACAATGATCCGCGAAAGCTATGACCTCGATATGACCTGCTATTTTGCACATGACGACACAAGTGCGGGCAATAGTCTTAAGGAGATCTTTGGTGCAGTTCAAGATCTGCTTGCGAAGCACTACTTTGTCGAGGCAAAAAGGTCCGCCTTGCGCTTAATGAGTACA
>JBQGBZ010000264.1:0-1078 GCA_052038215.1 Nitrososphaera sp. | reverse complement strand
AAAGGGTACTCCTAGCCATGAATAGAAGGCAGGTGCCACATGGTTCGATAAGAATGAAGTGACACCTTGAGAGCCGAAGCCTTGAAGCAAGAGCTGCAGAAAGCCACTCACCGTCAGAACAAATGCGGATATGATAAACAGATAGGGGATTAGGTTCGTCCGCATGTGTGTCCTAAGCCATAAGAGGCATATCAGAAAGAAGAATGGGTAAGCCAGTAGCGTAAGCTGAAAATGCCCCGATTTAAGTGCAGATAGCAACAAATAAATCCAGAAAAGCCAGACTCCGACCAACAATAATTTCGCTTGACGGGGTATCGCTGTGTTAGTTTGATGCTTGATAAAAATGTTCCATCGGGCAATCACATATAATAACGAAAACAGCAATGCCATCATTGATGTAGTCAGCGAACTATAGATCCTTATATCCAGAGCATCAAACAGAATGTAATCAAGTATTACGTAAATAACAATACTCTCTGGATAAGTAGCAATCACAGGCATGAGGGCAATCCCAAAGGCAATTGCCGTCCAAGGTAGTGGTGCATTCATCCACGCTAGAAGAACGCCCAGGCTTATGCTAAGCAAAAGAGTCACAACGACTGCCAGAATCGAGATCAGATTATGCTTTGGCAGATCAATCCACTCGCTACTTTGAGAAATTTGTTTTAACATTTTGATTAGTTTTGCTTTTGTACTTTCACGGATGCCACCCATTGCCTCGCTGAAAGAACTGCGCCGTTGTATAAATCCAGCCAATCTTGACGAGCAACCATCAACCCATCGAATCCTCTCTTGTTTACTATGGTTGCCCAGACGAGATATGCGGTAATTGCAATGACTCCATATGATATTGCTGAAGCAATCGCCGCTCCCAGACTTCCAAATGTGGGTATTAACGTAACATCAAGGACTATCGTGGCGATAAAGCCTGCAGAAGTAACCATAAGAGTTTTTGAAGGATGATTAAGACCAGTAATGGAGCCGATAAATAGACCACCCAGCATTGAAAACGCGGTGCCGAGCAGGAGGACAAAAAATGGTGGCAGGCTTGGGACAAACTGAGTGCCAAATAGGAGTG
>JBQGBZ010000263.1:0-2673 GCA_052038215.1 Nitrososphaera sp. | reverse complement strand
AAACCATGGCGAGTTGTCCATAGTGACTTTTGTGCCAAAACGACCATACCCTAGGTTGGGCCAGTAGCAGACTTCTCCATTACGGATACGAACCAAGTCTGTAAGGCCATCACCGGACATTTCGGCAAGATAGATAGATTGGGTGCCATCATCAAACACTAGACGCGGCCCCTTCTCTTCTTCTGGAGCTTGGTGCACCTTTTGAGCTGATCCAAAGCCCTGTTCAGCCATTGATGGATACCAGGAAAACACACTATCTTCTGTGATCAGAACATCAGCATGCCCGTCGCCTGTAAGGTCTACAAACCTCAGGCTTGGGTCTTTCCAAGGGATGTTGGGCAGTGAAGCAAAAGGAATGAAATTCTCCCAATTCTCCTTGTCGTCCCCATTAGACCTTTCGTAAAATCCCGCAACAGGACCATCCAGCTCTACAATATCAAGCTGGCCATCACCGGCTAGGTCCAATAATTGTTGGCGGCCGCTATTCAAGTCAGCAAGTGACGGTTTGGCTGCTACCTCCTGCACAGGGCCAAATTTTCCGTCTCCCAAGTTTGGCTTGTAGAACCAGACCCCTGCCTGCTCGGTAATGATGCCTGAAATGCTTTCTCCATCAAGGTCTACAAATTGATAATTTTTATTGTCTAGGCCGTATGGTAAATTCTCTAGGCTTACATCATCTAGCTCCCTTATCTCTTCATTAATGGTTGCCTTGCTGTACTCAAACTCGAGTGGCGGAAGAGACTTTTTGAGATAGGTAATGTATTTGACTCCATTTACAATATTTACTGGTCGCGCCTCATCGCGCACATAGCCAGATTGAACAACAGCTTGAATAAACGATGCAAAGCGCGTGCTGCCCTTATGTTCAAGCTCATCTTTGACTAAGGTATCGTCAGATTGTTGTGATGAATAATCAAAGTCGGAATAATCAAACTCAGTTGAGCGCACCAGGTAGGGCTCACTTCCAAGCTCTGGAAAGCGATGAAACATTAATACTCTTTGGCAGCGGCAATAGGTCCGGACTTCAAAACCTGCCCGATAAGTAGAGAACGGATCGGGACGGGTTGACCATGCGCTATCGTCTGGATTTGAAGAAGATGCCTCTACGTGCTGATGCTGCTCATCTTCTGGAATACTGCTGTCAAGTGGTAAGATCTTGTAATGATCCTCGCCATAGTCAAAGACCACTTCAAACATCCAGTCTGCAGACGACAAATCTTCTTCTGGTAGCTCAAGGTGAGACTTGCGAAAGCTAGATCTTGTTATATCCAGCAAGAGTGGTCGCCGGTTGCCATATAGTATACGTTTGATGTACCGGTTTGCAGTGCGCATCCTATTGCGCTCATTAGCCTGTGATAGGTCTAATCCATTGTTGTTTTCTGCAGAGTATTCGTAAACAATGGCATTGCCTTTGTCATCATAGCTTTGGCATATGAGCCAACTAAAGATCCGCCTCTCATTAGCTGGATCAAAAATGCTGGATTCTCTATCCTTGCCATATACGGTAAGAATGTTATCTTTTGATATTGACCGCCAATGCACATCTCCACTAGTTTTGTGCGTCCAGCGCTCTATGCGAGCAAATAATCCTTCTATACGAGGTCTGTACTGACGAACATCATAACCATCACGCTCCTGTTCTTCCAAGATATAGTTCCCTTCTTCATCGTGCATCCACTCCCCGTCCTCATCTTTCCTAAAAACAGGGACCAAATCTTCTGCTCCAGAAAGAATGAAGACATCTTCTTCCAATTCATCATCAACATTATCTTGATACTTGGGCAATCCCTTATCTGTCTTGCGAGTTATCGATGGCAGCGAGAGACTCCATCCAAAGCCAAACGGCCCGTTTCCCGAGCCAGAATCGTAGGAAAGAGAGAGTTGTGGACCAAACCCAGAGCGACCAGGCGAGGTGAAGATAGGGACGTTAAGAGAGCCAGTACCAGTCACAGGATTGGCGGAGAATTTCTCGCCAATGCCGCGGATTGCACCTCCTCCTTTCGGCAAAGATATTGATGGTAAAGACGAAGAAGAAGAGCTGCCCATCTTTCCTTGATCGTTGGTGGTTGTTGATGCTTTATCATACATTCCACTAGTTTTTTTTCCCATTTCAGGGATCCCTTTTTGTGCTCCTTTTAGATTAAAGGAGTCAGGGTTCATTCTCATTTACCCCAAGTCAATGCCAGCAAGATGTCGTGCATTGAATTATCATCAAAACTAATAGCAAACCTGCCGATCGCTTCTGGTAGTTGTATTTTAGTCAGCTTGCCTACTCTGGTACGATTCAGAGATGGATCCTGGGCCAAGCTGTCTGGTTCTCCTGTACCATTGGGGTTGTCAAACACTTGTAGAGTCAGCTTGGTGTCCTCTGCAGGCATAGCAAATATGTCTACCCTCTTTATGTCAATAGGTGTACCATCCTTGTCTTTACTCCAGAATGGATAGTGTTCTTCTCTGAAGTTCAATGCTAGCTCTGCCAGTATCTTAGGCTCGGATGACAAGTTAATTTCTGTATTCTTGAATTTTGCCCATTCGGTAGGAAATTCATGCCGTATAGAGAATAGCCGCACCGATCCCGCCGCTTGTGCCTCCTCGATCTTGGTCTTGAGATTGTCAACCGCACCCCTTCTGACCATTCCGCCTGCTTCTCTAGCCGTATAACGAAGATGCAGA
>JBQGBZ010000262.1:0-1147 GCA_052038215.1 Nitrososphaera sp. | reverse complement strand
AATCTGAGCATTGAAAGCTTTTGCTAATTCAACTGCTTTTGCAAGAGCCTTGTCAGACATCTCAGTACCATCATGTGGAACTAAAATTTTAGATATCATAATGTAATCGTTTTACTTGGTAATGTATCAACATATCTGTTGAGGAAAATGAGACAACCAGAGCTTAGTTCTAAATTGTTCCAAATGTAGAGTGTTATATAGACTGCATATGCATTGCGCTGTATTCTTTACTGTTATATTTCACAATATGAATACTTGTTTAGTGAAAAAAAATGGAGGAAGCCAAAACTAGCAGCATTCCGTTTTCTGTAATACTTTCTATGCTTGTGGATATTTTTATCATCTCTGGAGATCTAACGCTGTTTGCGAAGTTAAGTTGGTATGGTACCACGCTTATGATGGGTGGAGAATGGCACATGTGGCACATGTACATGTCCAGCTATCCCCGATGGTTGACTGCTGTTGTGGCAAGCATATCTGTTTTGGCAGGTGGATTGGTTATGTCGGCATCCTATAAAATGTACAAAGAACCAGGGAACAAGTTATGGGCACTCTTTATAGCGGTAGGGTCTCTTGTGAGGTTTTTCAGTATTGGAGGACTTGGATTAGGTGGTATTCTGGGGTTGATAGGTGGCGTAATGGGTCTCAGCCGCAAGTTACCAGGAAGCTAATCTTTACTACCATTAGGAATATGTGCAGCTTATGCGATGCTGATTAGTTTATTTATCCGCTCTCGCTCGCTGCCAAGTGTTGTATCGCTATTCCGTGAACTGTTATTGTAACAGAATAATAAGCGCCTCCATCAAAGCTCAAGGTCTCATTTGAGGTATTAACTAATGCGATATCAGTTGTGCCATTAGGCAATTCTGCATGATACAAGCATGACTTACCTTGTGCAGATAAATCCAAATAGTTTCCATTCAGCGAACCGTTGCTAATAGCTCTTCCAATATCTAATGAATTCAGATTAGGAGCAACTCCTGTTGCTATTGTTATTTTTGGTCTACCATCTTCATTGCAAGGAACCTTCATTGCGATATGGCTATGGCCTTCTATGCTAGTCGCAAAAGGCGTAAGGTCCATCAATAATATATAATCTCCACTATTCAGTTGCCCTCTTAGAGGTATATGCTCTGAAGTAACGAGA
>JBQGBZ010000261.1:0-1162 GCA_052038215.1 Nitrososphaera sp. | reverse complement strand
AGTTCTGATTTTTTGTGTGTTGACGAGTTATGGCGGACCATCAGATAGGTAATTGAGATCCTGGCGTATCACAAAGCGACAATGCCAAGGCATCTTCGTATTTTCTTATAGAAAAATCAAACAATAACCTTATCATGTTCTGGAGAAGACTTCATTTTTAGGACACTATGTCCCCAACGTTCCCCACGTCATCAGCTTCGGGTCTCGGACTGACGTTAGCCATAGCGATCATTCTTTTGGCCTCCAATTTTACGATAATTAATGCACAGTCACAGCAGCTGACCGGCCAACCTACCCAACTTGAGAATGGAACAACAGCTGCTGCTGCCACAGTATTTCAAAGTGTAAATGATAGCTTTAGCATACAGGTGCCAAATGGCTGGATAACTCATGATATCAATAATTCAGCACCTGCTTTGTCAGAAGAGACAAGACTAGGTTATGGGTTACTAGCACAACTATGTTCACAGGAAGAACAGCAACAAGGAGATGAAGCATTTTCCACCGATGCTAGTGAAAATACAAGCAACAACACTGATAGCAATAACAACTGTCAGGGATCTCAAGAAGAAATAATACATGTTATCCGATACCCTGACTTGGACACCGGATTACTGGCCAATAATGTTACTGCCACAAACAACAATATGACGATAGCTGACAATATTGTACCGTACCAGCTACAGAAGCTTCAAGAAGTCGGTTACAGGAGCATGCGGATTATAACCAGCACAGATATGGCAGTCAATGTTCTAAACCCACTAACAAACGAAACAGTAAGAACAGAACCAGCAAAACTTGTAGAAATGACATATGGGACTAATTTTAATCCAGATGAAATAAGAAGAGGATATTTAATTTCAACTGCAACAAATGCAACAGCCCCAAACCTTGGTGTGACAAAAGGGTATGCTGTATTTTATGAAGGTAATTCTACCACTACCAATGCGACAACAGCAATAACCAGTATATCAGATAATTTACCGCCATCAACACTCATCGGGCAGGTACTTGGTTCATTTGAGCTCATAGTATCACCAGAATTGGTGCAAGCCTCAGCACAATCAGATGAAGTCACACAGGACGCAGCAGACGATGATGACGATAATGGAGGAGGAGACGATGATGACGATAATGGAGGAGGAGACGATGATGACGATAA
>JBQGBZ010000260.1:0-1430 GCA_052038215.1 Nitrososphaera sp. | reverse complement strand
ATATATCCTATTTACATTTATCCGCATTAGTAGTCACCACCACCAGCACCGGGTCCTGATGGCATGCCTTTCGACCCAGTAGCGGCGATAACATCATCTATTCGTAATATCATTGAAGCCACCTCTGTCGCTGAGCTAATGATATATTCTTTTACCGCAAGAGGCTCATATACGTCCATTGCCGCCATATCAGAGATCTTCTTGTGACTCATGTCAATTCCATACCTTGGTTTGTTACCCGTAATTTTTGCCCTCAACTGAGCCTGTGTATCGATCGGATCCATGCCTGCATTCTCTGCAAGTACAAGTGGTATCGTCTCCACACAATCAGCAAATTGTTCTGCGGCTAATTGAGCACGTCCCTCCACTGATTTTGACCACTCCCTTATTTGCTGTGATAACACGGCCTCTGGAGCACCTCCTGCTGGTACTATGTAAGGGTACTGCACAACGTCCTTAACTGTCATTATTGCATCATGCACGGATCTCTCTGCTTCGTCGACAACCCTCTGAGAACCTCCCCTTACTAGAATCGATACAGCTTTAGGATTCTTACATCCTTCTACAAAAACCCATTTGTCTGTTTCTACCCGACGCTCCTCAACCACTTTCGATGCACCTAGATCTTGACTAGAAATTTCACTTATATTGGTAATCATGGTTGCACCAGTAGCTTTGGCCAGTTTAGACATGTCACTCTCCTTGATCCTTTTTACAGCGAGAATCCCTGCTCTAGCCATATAGTGCTGAGCTATATCATCGATACCCTTCTGGCATAAGGCCACATTTGCCCCGGCTGACGAAATCTTATCGACCATTGATTTAAGCATGTTATTTTCTTCGTCTAAAAATTTCTGCATCTGTACTGGCGTATTGATATTCAACTTGGTATCGAATTCTGGTTTCTCAACCTCAAGAGGACAATTCAGCAGTGCAATTCTTGCATTCTCAATTCTCTTTGGCATCGAACCATGAGCTACTTCCTTATCCAAAACAATGCCTTCTATTAAGCTCGTATCATTTATTGATCCTCCGGCCTTTTTCTCAACTTTGATGTTATCAGTGTCAACTCTGTAGTTGCTATTTCTGCTCTCAACTTTTTTGCTGCGACCTCTTCCTTCTTCACCGACATCTTCCGATTCATATTCTTCGGCGACTCTTAGAACCGCCTCTACAACGATGTCTGCCAGCATTTTCGATTTTACTGAAGCCAGCTTCGACGCCATACTTGTAATAGCTATTTTTGCGAGGTCATCTTTGTTCATGGGATCTACTTCTGTGCTGATTTTCCGCAAGATCTCTATTGCTTTCATTGAAGCTATTCTGTATCCATCAACAAGGACCGTTGGATGGACATTCTTATTTATCAAATCCTCGGCTTTTTCAAGTAAAGATCCTGCAAGAACTATAACAGATTTTGTGCCATCTCC
>JBQGBZ010000259.1:0-2842 GCA_052038215.1 Nitrososphaera sp. | reverse complement strand
ATTACCGTCACCCATTGCAAAGACGCCTTCAAGATCTGTTCCTACTGGACATATTTCAAAGCCGTTCAGGCTACAGATTGCTGGAATAGTAGATGGATCATCATCAACAGGGTCCTCTACTACCACACCTGCAAGTGCTGTATTTGCTGGACATATCTCTGTGCTATCATCACAGTTTGCTGCAAGCGTCGTATCATCTGGAGCTGTTGTTGCAAGATTACCATCACCCATTGCAAACAAACCTTCTTTATCTGTTCCTGCCGGACATGTTTCAAGGCCGTTTATGGTACAGAGAGCTGTTGGCAGTGGAGTATCTGGATCACCATCATCCAACACTGCAACACCTGCTAGTGCTGTATTTGCTGGACATATCTCGAATGGGTTACAGGCTGCTTCCTGTCCATTGAGGTTGCCATCAATATTTGCAACTATCATACCATCTAGCTGTGTTCCGGCAGCACAGACCTCGACTTGAGTGTCTGGAAGATCACATACTTCTAAGAGGTCGTTAGTTGTTGCCAAGTTACCGTCACCCATTACAAAGTGTCCTGCTTGGTCTGTATTGTCTGGACATACTTCAAGGCCATTCAGATCACAGAACTGTGTGTTAGATACTGAAACTCCTTCCAATGCAGTTCCCGCTGGACAGGTCTGTGGTAGAACTAGATTACATGTAGCTGTTTCATCTGGGTCTACCCATACACCTTCTAATGTCGTTCCTACTTCACACTGTACTGCTGGAGTAGCTGCATTACACAATTGTGGGTCTGTTACTAATGCACCTGCACCTAGATTGGAGCCTGCTTCACATTCGAACAATTCGACTTCTTCAGGTACTGTAAGCTGACATATCGTCTCATCAACTACTTCGAAATTAGCTGAACCTGCTGGTAATGCAGCAAAAATGGGTTCTCCTGCTACACACTCTTCAAATATTTCACAGTCAGTAGCTGTATTTGCAACATATACTCCTGCTAGGTCTGTCGTGGGTCCACATATGTTTGCGTCGCCTGGTGCATCACAGAATGTAAGATCTGTTGTTAACGCACCTGCATTTTCAGTACCTGCTGGACATTCTTCAAGTTCTATATCGGTTAGGTCACACAATGCGGCATCAGTTACTATTGCACCTTCCAAGTTTGTACCAAGTGGACATTCAAGCAGTGTTAATCCTTCTACACTACAGTTTGCATCAGTTGCTTCTACTACCCATACACCTTCCAATTGAGTTCCTGCTGGACACTGTTCTGCTGGGGTTGCTGCATTACACAATTGTGAGTCTGTTACTATTGCACCTGCGCCTAGGTTAGAATCTTCTGAACATGTGAACAATGCGACTTCTTCAGGCACATCAAGCTGACATATCGTCTCATCAACTACTTCGAATGGAGCTGAACCTGCTGGTAATGCACTAAAGATGGGGTCTCCTGCTACACATTCTTCAAATATGTTACAGTTTGCATCAGTTGCGTCTGTTACCCATACATTTTCCAAGTCACTACCTATTGGACACTGTTCTGCTGGAGCAGCTGCATCACACAATTCTAGGTCTGTTACTACTGCACCTGCTAAGTTTGTATCAGCTGGACATGTTTCCAAGTCTACACTAGTTAGATCACATATTAGAAGGTCAGTTACTTCAGCTCCTGCAATGTCAGAGCCTGCTGGACATGTAAAGATTTCTGGTATGTCTATATTACATATTACATCTGCTTGTCCTTCAAGAACTACAACACCTTCCAAGTCAGAACCTGCTGGACATGTTGTGGTACCAGAAGTTACTTCTAGTTCACAGAGCTGTTCATCTGCAACTATGATTTCACCAGTAAGACCTAAAGCTCGTGCTAATCCAGAATCTGAATCACAGACTGCAAATTGCAACTGACAGATATCAGCATCTACTACTTGAACATCCTGACCAATAGATGAACCTAATGGTGTGTTAAGGTCACATGTTTCAAATATGTTACATGTTGCTGGGTCAGTTGTAAGTACACCTGGCAAGTCTGAAGTTAGAGAACATATCTGTACGTTGTCTAGAGTATCACAAGCATCTTCGTCATTTACTGCAAATCCCTCGAAGGGACCACTTTGACATATCTGTAAGTTTGGAACATTGGATAGCTGACAAAGAGCAGAATCTGCAACTTTAACATCCTGTCCTAATGCTTGTCCAAGTGGAGTCGATGATGCATCACATATTTCAAATATGTTACAATTTGCTTCATCTGTTACAACTACACCCGGTAAGTCTGTATCAAGTGGACATGTTACACCAACACCTGGTTGAGTATTACATACTTCTAAATCAGAAACAAAGACACCTTCAAGTGGTGTGTTGAAAGGACATTTTTGAGGACAGTTTATTCTGTCATCTACTACTATGCCGGTATCAGGACATATGAAGAGTTTAGTATCATCTTTCTCTATCTCGGCAACATTTTTCCTATCTCTTTCCTTTTTGTCATACGAGTCGTAAGAGTCATCATAGCTCTTCTTTGGTGGTTCGTAAGAGTTGGCGCCATAGCTGTTGTAAGCACTACTTTGATATCTATTGCTGTCATAAGTGTTACTATTATAGTAATCTCCGCCACCTCTATAAGATGCATCGCCATAACCCATTTGTGGTGGTGCGTATGGTTTGTAATCATAGCCCATTTGTTGTGGTGGTTCGTATGATTTGTCATCATAGTTATTCTTTGGTGGTTCATATGATTTGTCATCGTATGATTTGTCATCGTATGATTTGTCATCGTATGATTTGTCATCGTATGATTTGTCATCGTATGATTTGTCATCGTATGATTTGTCATCGTATGATTTGTCATCGTATGATTTGTCA
>JBQGBZ010000258.1:0-1538 GCA_052038215.1 Nitrososphaera sp. | reverse complement strand
AACCTATAGGACGATTAACGCCTTCTATTCTATTCTTCTTCTTCTCCTTTTTCTTCCTTTTTGATATGACTTTTTTCTATTTCTAATATATGATACTTCTAAATTTAGGGAGCGATCCGGTAGGCGAATAGGAAAGTAATGGAAATTGAGTGCAAACTGTCTAGCTTGAATCTGCACTGAAGTAGTATTATTACATATTATATCATGATGCAAGTCAAAATTATTTGGATGAATCTGCTTTTACGTCAACTCGAGTTCATCATTTCCTTGACTTGAACAGAATAAAGATAGCTATTGCTCCCATCATCCCGCCAAGCACCAAAAGCACTTGAATCGGAAATCCACCTGTCGATGTTTGTACACCTTCAGGTGCCTCTGCTGTCACTACTGCATGCCATGCCCCACCTGATTCTTGGGCGGATGAATACCCTGCTATCTGTATTTGTCCACTTGGAGGAGGCGTGGTAGCCTGCACGTTCACATTTACTCCATCAACGGTTGCAGTTGCTTCCTGCTCTTCGATTGTGTGGGTACCTTCTCTAAGACTGCTCTCGCCAAGAGAATATATCGATATCACATTGGCCCCACCGGTTCCCTCTAAACCTACGCTTCCGCCATAGGCGCCGACAGGGTCAAATAGAAAATGCCAAGAACTCATTGGCGTATTAAATGGCTCTAAATTCAAGATAGGTTGATACAAGATATCTCTTGCTGGTGTATTTTCAAATTTCTGAGCAACATCTGGATAGAGGGCTTGCAAGAGACCAATAGGATAATTGATGTTGATCTGCCCTACATCAGGGGCATTGACAACCAGCGGTTCGTTTATTACAATTCCTCTCCATTCTAGGTCAACAACTTGAGCTGCCTGCCCACTTTCACCAGTTGGAAGCACGATACTTTCCAATGTCGGTCGGATGTCTACCCTGTAGGATATCACGGTGCTAGTAGGGCCTCCTCTCAGAACTCCTGAATACGAAACCTCAGCCTGTGACGCTTGAACTGGGCTTTCAGCTTCAATGAAAGCCCTATTTAGTGCCGCAATTAACTCACTCATGCCAGTATTATTCTGGTCAGTAGCTGTTCCATTCAATGAAAACTCAACACGCTGGGTTTGACCATTAAGCTGCTGTGCCAGAGGGCTCCCTGCAGGATACTCCAATGTCACTGTTCTGGCGCCTACAAACGAAGCCTGACCGCTGTCGGTCACTGGATCAAGTGCTGAGGACAAGTCCGCGGCATAAGCCTGAGTAACGAAAACAGAAATCAAAAGTACGGCGAGTATTCCAGAAGGTAGTGTGATGAAATACTTCACAAATACACTTCTCTCTGTCTCGTTTATAATCTTTATTCCCTAATTCTATGTTACGAGTCTGTAAAATTCTTGCCCGGCAAAGGAGAATTTTCTCTTTCTCGTCATAGTCCTATAGTGTCCGCCTTGAATGACTTTAGAACTGTTTTTTATGAGCTGTCAGAAATTGTCACTTGGTTCTTCGTATATTATTATTATTATTATTATTATTATTAAAACATTCAAT
>JBQGBZ010000257.1:0-4583 GCA_052038215.1 Nitrososphaera sp. | reverse complement strand
ATTCGTTAATCCCTGCGCCTGAAGGAACGATGGTTTGCAACTCTATCGAAGTTGGCACCAACACGACAGCAAGCGCAGGAAATATCCTTGCATTAGAATCAATCCCAGACGGAACCGTCGTATGCAATATTGAAAAGAACGCTGGTGACGGGGGCAAGCTGATAAAGGCAGCTGGCTCATCAGCAGTGGTATATGGTCATAGTACACAAGGTGTAACGGTAAAGTTCCCATCTGGTAAATTCCTAAGACTGAACCAAAAGTGCAGAGCAATGGTTGGAGCTGTTGCAGGCGGCGGCCATATGGAAAAGCCCTTCTTGAAGGCAGGTACCCGTGCAAAATACATGAAAGCTCATGGCAGGCTGTATCCAACAGTCAGAGGTATTGCCCAGGCAGCAGTCTATCATCCTCATGGAGGCGGCAGACATCAGCACGTTGGCAGGCAGTCATCCGTTGGGAGGACAACTCCACCAGGGCGTAAGGTAGGCAACATCTCTCCTAGAAAGACAGGTAGGGGCAGGATCAAAAATCTCCGTCAGCAAAAATTAGCCTAGCCTTTCTTTGTTTATTCTCTCCCCCCCCCTCGCCTCCTGCTTGCACTTCTTAATTTTTTTATTTTATCTTTTTTAGCTGGAACTACACGCAAAGACTATATTCTATCCTCTGTCTTAGGGCTTATAAGTATGAGAGCGGAACAGTTTTCGAAGAACATCCTAGCACTGGATCCTATGATAAGATTTGCGGGGGTAATGGAAAAATCCGGCCATCTCTACGCAGTGAGCCAGAGGGAAGGAATCGAAGAGTATCTAAAGGGCAGAAATCCTGAGATTAGTTACGCACAATCTGCATACATTGTCGATCTGAGAAAGATGTTCTCACAGGAGCTTGGCAGACTCAAGACGGTTGTCTACGTTTACGACAAGGTCAAGCTTGCAAATTTTCCAGTCAAGGATCATTTGCTTGTGATATCTGCAGAGCCTACAGTAAAGGTCGATGACTTGCATGATAAGATATTGACATATATTGCATCTGTAGAAAACGAACTCTCGCTTTACCCTCCTGGCAATATTGTAAATCCGGAAAAGAAGGAGATAGTTTGGAACCTTCACCACTCTGGAATTTCAGAAGATCTAATAGCAGAGCAACTTGATCTTGATGTGAACACAGTAAAGATGCTCATCGCCGAGAACAAGTGATCATTTATCTTATTCTACCTCTTTATTTATTTGATCTAACTAACTGAATTTTTTATTTATCCATCAATCTTGCTTGCTATGTTATTTTTGCACATTCTAAAGATAGGCAATGCTCTTGTTTTCCCCTAAGTCGGCCAGCGTTGTAATAAATTCGCGTTTCGAATTGAATAGGGGGCAATATACATTGTTGGTGATAGTTTTTTGCTCTAAAATTCGCATAAATCTTGACTTGATAATCGCTAGGGTTTACTGAAGATAATTATTTTCCTCCTCGCTGTTTACCCTCATTAAGAGAGATGACTCCGAGAAACGTTAGGGATATACTTAACAATATCCTTAAATTCCGATAATTGACACCGTAACGGTGTTTCTCTCAAAAATGTATATGCGATTTGAGTACTAATGTTAATTTGTTGTAATACTTGCATTTTAGGTGCTGAGTGATGCCACTATTAACAATTTTTTATATATATAGAAAATCTCAGCTCTCATTGATTTTTGGGGCATTTCTTGTTGCACCCTTATTTCCTAGACAGCCGAAATATGGGTAATTATAGTTTTATCTCATTATTATATCATTAGGTACTAGAAGATCAATTAAAAGAACATTAGGTATCATATTTTATATCTGTCTCTTCAGAAAACTCAAGCGATGTCATTATATGCTAGGCCTTATTAGGCGTATTAACAATATGAATAAGAATAAGCTTTTGT
Source organism: Nitrososphaera sp. (assembly GCA_052038215.1). GTDB lineage: Archaea > Thermoproteota > Nitrososphaeria > Nitrososphaerales > Nitrososphaeraceae > Nitrososphaera. The sequence continues at coordinate 2,676 of JBQGBZ010000257.1, read as the reverse complement.
CAAAGTATGTGTTCCAGATAGGAACTATATTGTCCGTTATGGTGCTAGCAGCATCTGCAATGTCCTCATCGTTCCCAGCAAATGCGTTTGCACAGGAAGGCGGATCAGATACTAGTGAGAACCAGGATTTAGTAGACGTTGCAGTACAGCCTGACACACAAGTTGACGTAGACGTTGATGTAATATTCGACGAAGAGGATTGTGAAGATGCAAGTGATAATGTAGATCAACAAAATGCACAAAGTGCTGACCAAGACGCCTATGTTTCAACTGCAGTACAAACTGGCTTAAATGTCGCCGTAACCCCTGACTTCGATTTCGCAAACTGTAACCCGAGCGATCAAATAAATCAGGGACAGGATCAAAGCACTAGTCAAGGCGATGAGGGGTATCAAACATCAGTACAAAATGCCCGAAACTATGCCAACGACTATAATTTTTATGCCAACCTGCCTCTATAAATTCAGTGAACCTTAGTACGGTGCGTGGGGGCTATGTGTGTTGCCCACCATCACCCAACTAAGACATTTTTTGTCCTAAAGAATTATTATTTCTGTCTAGAAATAGACTAATAAAAGGCAGTTTATAGTATCAACTGTTAGATTACAGACACAAGGGTGAAAGATATTCAATAGAGATAGGTCATAAGGATCTTCCAGTAAAATTAGTTACTGGACCGAATTTTATTACAACAGGCAGCAGTAATTCGAGCACTGCGTCAAAGTTGGCTCTTGTGTGAGAATGCTTGTAACTTTTAAGCGCAAGGATTACTTTTTCTCTGTCAATATTGCCTCCCAAAATCTTCCTTACCTTATCAGCGACTATGCCATAGAGAAATATCGACTGTGCAGCAGCAGTTACATTGCATGTTTTCCTAGTAGTGCTGGCACTTTCAAAGTCGACTATATAGGGCTTCTCAGAGACAATGACATGTCGTGCTAGTCTGCTAAGCTCACCATGGTCAAGCCCCACTAGGTCAAGGCTGAAGCATTGCTCAAGAATATCTGTAGCGACAGCACGCATATTATTGCTCGTTGTAGCTTTATTACTACTACTACTTCTGCCTGCTACCCAATCAATGATGCTCAGGCCTGTAACAAACTCCATTGCAATGAGATTCTTCGTGTGCTCTTTGAGACGTGGGCCTACTCCTATGTTGTTTGCCATCTTGTGAAAGTGTGTTTCGTTATCCATTGACTTTCTATCTGCGTCTGTTCTTCTTATCTTGAGGGCACAAACCTCGTTGTTGCTTCCTAATTTTGCCTTAACTACAATGCCTACGCAGCCTTTGCCAGCAACACGAGTATTATTTACGATTGTATTTCCGTCTCCTAAAATGATCGATGTTATTCCAAGTGACTCCATCTCGGTAATTCGATCTTTGTATTCGCGTTCTGAATATCGAGGATATGTTACAAGGGGCATAAGCCTCGGTGACTTTATGTCTACCTCCTCATTTGAAAATGAGACGTTCTGTTGCAACAACTTTACAAACGACCTCCTTTGCTAGCCCTTTTATTATCTTCCTGTCAGTTCCGCTATAAATTTGAAGCCCTCTGGCTATTAGATCTTTTGAGATGCCCACGCCCCCACCCCTACCATTGTCTCCATTATTTTTTTCATCATAATTGAGAAGAAGAAGAGATTTGACAAACTTTCTTGCATCTGTTGCTTTGCGCTCAACAAGCATTGTAATCTTCATTTCCTTGTCAACCCATGTCGTGAGTGGTTTACTTTTTGTGTTTGAAAGAAATGCAGTCGTATCATCTCTTCTGAAAACTTCAGGCCCTCTCTTTTTAGTATAGGGGGGCAAGGTTATCGATTCAAGCAAAAAAGCCAAAGCGGCAGAGCTTTTTTCGTCTGTGATACATGAGCTTCGAAGTACTTCAAAATGTGCCAGTTCCAACTGCTTTGAAATTGCATTTGTAGTTCGCTTCAGCTGACCCCAGATAATATCTGGGCTTTTACTTTCGTGAGAAAATTGTACTACAAGCACGTTTGGAAGCAGACTCTTCCTGCTTGAACTGCGATCATGATGATGGTAATAATAATAATAGTATCTTTTCTTATTACTTTCTTTGAAGAACTCAAGGGAAGGCTTCTCAAGAAATCTCCTAGCAGCTAGCACTAATTTGGCCACACTTTCTGGCGAAATCGCAGTACCAAGATTTCTCCTGCTGTCCACAGGGTCGATAATTATCAGTGGACTGTTGAATGTTTTGACAAGATCTGAGTCATAATCTGACTCTGCTATAATCTGTCTATTTTGCCACTCTGTCGCTGCTGAGTATAAGACTCTTTCAAATGAGGAATACTTCAGCAGTAGCACTTCTGAAACATATCCACTAAAACCTCCTGTAGCAATCTCTGCACCATAGATACCTATTGATTTGAAGAACTTTTTCAAAAGCCTGACCTGCCTCCTTTTTTCATCATCAAAACGACTCTTGATAAACTGTGTATGGAAAGGTGACCTATCTGCTGCGCTCTGCCACTTACCCTGTTGAACATCATAACATGGAACGACATTCACTCTGATCTTATTCACAAATGCTTCGACATACGGATGATCAGAATATCGAAGCTTAGGACCATAGTTCTTCAGTGCCTCACTTCCAATCTCCCTACCCATTTGCTCAAATTTCTCAACCGCAACTGAAGGCTTGATCTTGACGA
>JBQGBZ010000256.1:0-3106 GCA_052038215.1 Nitrososphaera sp. | reverse complement strand
CGCAAATCCTGCTCCCTGTTCGTCGCACGTATTTACAACAGAGATTTTACTTTTGGTTAGTCTATCATAAAAGCTCAGGATGTAATCTCCAGGAACGCCAAAAATGTGTGTGATTCCGCGTCCGTGTAGACTATGAATTAGATAGTCTCCTATGTTGTAAGAATTTGCCATACCATTGTCATTTTCTAATGCCATAATTAAACTTGCGAAATGAATAGAATGACGCTTTTGTTAGTAAATGCTAAAGAATAGCAAATCTCCTCTAAGTCCAATTTATCAGCCTTTGCGATCTTCGCAGTGGCCTGTGAATATGAGATACCTGCTTGATAGTATACATTGTACTATAGCCACATTTGCTTCGCTTTTTTTGAGATAATTTGTGTCATGTGGATTTGGTGATGATACAAAGTAAAATAAAATACATATCATATATTAACAAAATAACATCTCGAGACAACAGTGGTAGTATTGAACTAGCTTAATTCGAATTTCAAATCTTTAACGAGTCTGATGTTAGATTTGTTTATGGTCCATTCCATTCAAATGGAATATGCTTGCTAGATCTACCATTCCACTCCCATTTAAAGCCCATTGCATCCACTTCATCAGCTACAGCTCTACCCCATGTCGCAACTGTGCCGGATGGTCCTACTTCACTACCGGGCGGGTTAAGTGTTTGTACTCGTTTTCCAGGTGGAGTCATAGGTCCAGTTAATGCTTCAGCCTTTGCAACTACCTTTCCTGGAATCTCTGCACTCCAATAAGAAAGATCATTTGCCACTTCAAACCTAATTGGAGCGTGTTCAATTCCTCGCATATCTCCCATCAGTTTTGCAAATTCAGCCATAAACCCTCCTGCTTTACCAGTGAAGATCATCTGCAGAGCATCTCTTTGTTGTTGATCAGCTCGTTCATCAAAGAAGAAGGCCCCAGTGAATTTCGTCTCCCCGGCCCAGATATTACCTTTGAAGTATCCCATTCCCAACACATTCAAGCCGTCAAGTGATGTATTGCCATAATTCCCTTTTTTGATATGATACGCCAGTACACCTTCGCAGTCTCCATAAGTTGGAGCCTGAGCAAACTCACAAGGGCAGGGTATAGTACACTTGCAAACGTCAAACCAATCTCCAGAAACCTTCCACTGTGGGATAGTAGTAGTGGATGCCATAACTCTTGGCGCAACAGCTGCTATTTAAAATTGCAGCAATCTTTTTGCGTTTGTCTCCCTGCCTTGATTTTATGTTTGTTATGATATCATTCATAGCTCTTTTCTGTAGTAAAGCCTTACTTTGAGAGTTGCAGGATTTTATCTTGAAAATATCATTATTATATCAGATACTGAACTAGTCCATATCCATCAGACTCTGTTCATTAGTATTGTCACTATTGATAGACTCCGTGGTCTGACCATTAGGATCTGAAGCCATCCGGTCAGATTCATCATCGCCTGCTCCCCTCGAAGCTACACTATCATCTGGCATGTTCATGGAAGTTTCGGGAATATAGTCCCTCATAACCATGTCACTAGTGTTATTATTTGCATTATCACTCTGCTTCATCATCATCATTGTCATATCATCACCTGTATCATTTTCACTACCAGTCATAGATGTTGCTGATGATACTATTGATGGAAACATTCCTGCCGCAACTAAAACCCCAGTAGTTGCCAGTCCAATGCCCGCAGCTCTTGCTACCCAAATGCCTCTAGACCAGATCTTTTCTCCGAAGATTATTCCAGCAAATAGACCCATCCAAAGTAGGTTCATCCATCCAAGAGCTACCATAAGAAGAAAGTACGCCCAGCAGCAGCCAAGGCAATATATGCCATGATAAACCCCCATATTCACAGCACCAGATGTCCCATTTCTCCATCTACGCATGAAAAAGCTCATGGGAGATTCGCAATACCCAATGCATATTCTCTTCAATGGAGTAAATTGGTAAGCACCTGCTACCACGAGAAGAGCACCATAAAGGTATTGTATAACGACAGAATTTCCTGTTGTCATTATAGTACTGTTCATTACTACGGACCATCCAAGAAGCAGAGAAATACCCGTGACAGCCCAAACTAAAAGGTAGGAGCCTAGAAAGATAATCACCCTTAATGAGGGAAACGATGAAGTCGCCTTGTCGCGTTGTTGGTGTTCTTCTTCTTGAATCGTGACCGAGCTTTGACTATCAGTAGTCTTCTTCGTGTTTATTACAAGCCTGTTATACATCAAGACCATTGGAGTAATGGCTGGAAACATCATCGCAGCCATCCCTGCTGTCCAGCTAGCTGTAAAGAGGGAAATTAACAATGGGTTATAGGTAGTCATGGCAACCATCATGTCAGGTTGATTAATGGAAGCAATCCACGCTAGAGCAGAAGTAGCAACCAGCGATATAATAACTGCTTTCTGAACTCTATCCATAGCATACGAGCTTCCTATTCTGATTGATATAAAATTTTAGCATTTTTCTTTTTAACTCTCACCGTAAGCTTCCGCTCTTATAAACAATTTCTGCTTACAGCCCTCATCGACTGATCTTCGAACCAATTGCTTGCATGTTATTATCAATGTGTACTGTCTTACTGTTTAAACTGAGTAGAGCAGGCATGAAATATGTTCATGGGGCGAAATTTAATCCTACAATATATGATTAGCAGGGACACAACCATCGGACAATATATGTATATATGTATAGCAATATTTATCCATGGAGATCCCTGATGATCATGTAGGTGATAGTACTCATGACAGATAGAATTAAGTGCTCTCACATACTTGTCAAAAAACAAAGTGAAGCAATAGCAATAATAGAAAGATTAAAGAAGGGCGAATCTTTTGCGAACCTTGCAAGAGAATTATCTATTGACAAGGGAAGTGGCAAACGCGGTGGTGATCTGGGGGTTTTTGGAAGAGGTATGATGGTAAAACCGTTTGAAGAAGCAGCATTTAAGCTTAAGAAAGGCGAAATGACACATGACCCAGTCAAGACAGAATTCGGCTATCATATAATTAAGAGAGCAGGCTAACCAAAAAGGAGATTATAAATTAAAATTGGATGCTTATCTGGAAGAAGAACTTTATGACCTAATTACCTATTGCATACA
>JBQGBZ010000255.1:0-13762 GCA_052038215.1 Nitrososphaera sp. | reverse complement strand
AATGCATTAGCATATACCATTGGTAATGACATAGTATTTGATGAAGGGATGTACATGCCCAATACTTTAGAAGGGGGAAAGTTGCTGGCACATGAGCTAGCGCATGTAGTGCAGCAGACAGTGCCTGGATATTTAGGTGCAGATACATATGTTCCTACAGAAGATGAAGCTTCTGAAAGGAATGCAGGGATTATAGCCAATCTCTCTATCAGAGTTAACCAACGCGTCGGATCTGGCACAATTCAGCGTCAGCAAGCTAGGCCAATTCCCAAGCCCTTAGATATCAATGCTGAAAGAATTGTCTCTGTCGTTATGCCTAACCCAAGGGATAAGCGCGATAGAAAAACGAAAGCTGTTGAATTAGTGTTCAGAATCTTAAATCAATATTTTCCTGGTTATGCTTCAAAAGTATCTGGTGTTGGTTTTGACAACGAGAAAGCAGGTCGCGGATTGTTGGTCGAGTCACAAATGAGCCAGACCAGAGTCATTTACGGATTTATCTGGGTAGGCGACGCATTTGTGGACCAACTGATCGAAGACAAATTCACATTCGCAAGTCATGTCTCGAAGGTCGCACATGAGCTGGAACACATCGATCAATGGCGGAGCGGGATGGTAGGAGAAGGCAATAAAAATGAGCGAGAATTTCTCGCTCACTTCCATGAATCAGTCTTCGTTGAAAGACCAGGTACAGGAAGCATATATCATACTTCGCGAGCTCGCCATGCGGATGCAGCGTTGGGACTCTATCACTGCCTTGAAAGCAACCTTCAGAAAAAATACGAGGGGATTAAGAAGGAGCTCTTAGCACGCAGAACGGATGAGGCCAGATATGGTCATAAAGATAAATATCCCGATCCCCCGACTACGTGTAAGCAGCCTGAGGAATTCGGGTTCGGAAAAGAATAGAGTTCTGTAACGCTATCGTTTATCGGTTCTTTGAAGACTGGAGCCCATTACAACAATAAAAGCAAGAGACCGGTTTGGAGAAGGGATCAGGCAGGGAAGCAGGACGGAGCTGGAAGCCGACTGCTCCTTCTGCTCTATGCTTCTTGCTCGCCGTGATCTGACTTTCAGTATAAGCCTCGAAACTTGCGGTACTGGGCCGCGCAAAAATACCAAGGCACCGATGCTGACAGCCCGACCCCTTGCGGCTCGAGTTGACGCACGTTCAATATGTGATTCGCTGTCAGCACCCGTGTATTGCACGCAAGCGCAAATGCGCTGCAACATTCATGCTCAGGCGGACGTGCTTATAATCGCTTGGCTGTACACCAGGCAGAGTTGCGGTAGTCTAGTCCTGGCGTCAGTATTCTTCTATTCCGTTTGTGGGCGGCCGAACTGAAGGGGAGCGAACCTAAGCCATGTGCTTGGCAATGGCTGATTGCGCAGAAACGTCACTTCGACCTTGCGCTCCTCAGAACGTGTCTCGTTCGGAGTTGCCCGAAGTTCACCGCATGCCCACAAGCCAGGTTCGAGTCGTGTACAGCCCTCTGCTTTACCATCAGACTCGATCGGGTTGATCACCTGCCCGCCGAGCTTCGCCTCGTCGAGCTTCCCATAGACCATCCGCGCGCGGCGCTTGGACAGCTCTAGGTTGTGCGCTGTGTCACCCTCCGATGAGGTGTATCCGATCAGTCGCACCTGCAGCGTTTGGTCGCCCTTGAGGAAGAATATGATCGTCTTGAGCGTCGCTGCACCATCCGCGGTCATGCCGCCGTTCGGCGCACTCTCCTTGGGGGATGGATGGTCTTTCTCGAAGAGCACGTCCCAGGTCCAGAACACACCAGTCGGCTTGGTCAAAGAGTCCACTGGTCTTGGCTGGCCCTGACTCTTCTCACCAGCCAGAGGTATGCATAGCGGCGACATCGGATTGAGCTTACAAACTTCCTCCAGCCAGTTCTGCGGCAGATCTGCTCCTTGCGTGGGAGGGAAGGGAGGTGACGGCCCGCTGCCGGGTTCCTTGGGTATGAGTTTCTTGAATTGTTCTGGAATGTCGCGTGGATTGAATGGGATCTCTGGCGTTGACCCAATTATCGGGATCCTCTCGCACTTCCAAAACAACTTCCCGTCCTCCCTCCAGATCATGCTGCAGACCGGGGGAAGCGGCAGCTCCTGAAGCGGCGGGCCGACATTACGCGGCTTTGTTTCATCTGGCTGCCGCTGACGCTGCACTGGCACCTGAGCCAGTTCCACAATGGGCACCTTACCCAGTTTGCTCGCAACGTGATGTACATTGTACTCGTTAGGACTGGCGGGCAGGTCGGACCGCCGCGTGTCGGCGCTGGCCAACCCGGTCTGCTGCACTACATGCGCTAGCTCATGTGCCAGCAACTTTCCCCCTTCTAAAGTATTGGGCATGTACATCCCTTCATCAAATACTATGTCATTACCAATGGTATATGCTAATGCATTAACGGACTTGGCTGATCTAGCAGATCTTTCGTCTGTATGTACACGTACGTCCGAAAAATCGTAACCAAATCGTGATTCCATAAACTGTCTAGTGGCGGTGTTAAGAGGGGCGCCCTCACTCGTACTAATGTAATTAATTTCTTCTGCTGGTTCTTCAGATGTTTGTAGATTATTGGATCTTGTCGACTTTCTGCTTATTTGTAGACCCGTATATGTTTCCTCTTCTTTTTCCTTCATTTCACATGCTGAACACTTGCGGTCTAATCTTTCCTCAATAGGCGTATTTGACAACTGCATACTAAGTTCAGGTGATGACGATGGTATGCTCATCACATTTTCTGCAACCCTGTCAGCTTCTTGCTCATACAAATCGTCTAGATGACTCATCCTCAATTTTGGCTGGATGGGGATATTTCTAAAATCAAAGCTAGCATCAGAACCAATAAGCGTTTGTATGCCTTGATTACCGATGGTTTGCTGCAAACCTATTATTATTGGATTGACATCCTCCCCATGATCTCTATTATGATCCCATACTACTTTGGTACCTCGTCCAGTCACTTTCTTGGAATCTGTAGCCATGTTGTTCTGAATATGAGTCAAGTTGAACGCCAACATCACATTAAAGGGTAGTTGAATTGATAAGAATTATGCATTTTGAACTTGATGGGTCAGCTCGCGAATAGTCTGAACACCAGAATAGTCAAACATTCACAATAGCATGGAAATGATTACAACCATGATGACTAGTATATCATCATCTTTGCAGCGCTAAATTACTTCTAACGCGCCGTTATTTACTGAGACACTCGCAGGCGTCAACTTTACGCTCGCCGCGCCGTTGCTGAGCTCAATCCCCGTAACGTTCATAGCTATCTTCAGGCCGGTTATCGTCTCTATAGTTATCCCGCCTATGCCTGGCAAGTCGTCAAGCTTTATGGTGGCGGTGTCAGTCTTGATTATCTTTGTTTCCGCTAGCGCAGGCATGACAGGTGCTTCAGCAATTCCCCAAAAGCAGCCTGTCCATATTGGATAATCGGGGTTGCCATTCTCAAACTCTATCCAGACGTTAGCGTCAATAGGCGGCACAAAAAAGAAGCCCACGCCTGAGCCTGCATAGGGAACACAAGGTAGAGCCCAGCCACTCTCTTCATCTCCAAGTACTGCAGGCACCTTGGCACGTATGCGCCCCTGCATGAGAGGGTCTCGATTATCGCTAACCTTGCCTCTGAATTTACCTAGAAAACGCTGGGTGATCATGGTCTCACTATCGGAGTTGTAGAGCCTAGGCCCTCGCGGGTAAGTGTAAAACCTTGTGTATATTTTCCCCTCTCAATCCTATGTGTGACGCTCTTGACATAATACCACCCGTCATGCATGTAACCCACGCCACGCAGCCCGACCAACTTGCGTGCGCGCAGTGCGTCCCCATAGAGTACGCCGTCCAGCTCCCCGGTAACTGTGACAGCGTCTGTGGATCTGTCAGTTTCTGACTGGGCTTCACAGTATGCCTGCATTGTGTTGACACCTCCGCTAGCACGGTATTTTTTCATCTTTACATTGGCCAGATTTATGAACCAGTCAGGGAAGGCCGCAAGTGGAGGGCGAAGGCTGCCTGCCGTAATAACAGGTATCTTCATGTTAAGTATCGGGTCCTGTATGCTGCCGGTGACGATAGTCGAGTCGAGAGAGCTGTACTGAAAGTTTATGTTTGTCACATTGCTTTCAGACCCCATATTCATGGTAAGTGCCTTTTGCGGAATGCTTGTAAAGTCTTTCGGGCCCCAGTACGCTTTGTTGATTCCCGGAACTGGTGTTGGCTCGATATAGAACACGTAATCATACGGCTCGGCAAGAGCCTTGATATATTCTAGGTCTGTTGCCTGTTGGGAAGGCACTCTGTTGACCTCTATTGGCACATCCATAGATGCCGGTGGGATCACAGTGGGCACAAGACCATACTTTGCATAAGAGGCGATGATTTTTGTGACTATGACAATGTCAGGCTGGTTAGGGTGGCTCGTAGACATTTCCTCCCTGTCCATCATGACGCTTACGTCCTCTCCGGTGATGGTGAGCTTGGACTGACCCGGCTCGGCATCTGGATTGAATTGCTTGTTGGTGATGATGCCATCGATAAGAACAGTTGGCACAATGCCAAAGACAGGCATGATTATCACTCGGTTGAACGGGTTGAGCAGAGGGTTTGCGATGAGAGAGTAATCCAAAATATCTTGCCCACTTCTCCCAACAGAAAAGACAATCTGGAACCCGTCGTGGCCTTCGTCGGTGTTTGTTACCTCTATCGACTCAATGGCACTAGTCAGAGGCTCGGGAGCTGGAACCGGTATCATGGGGCCAATCATCAACACCGCGAAGACACTGGGCATGACTGCCGCTTCTTTCTCCTATCACCAAGGTCGGGCTATCCGTAATGTCTGGCCCGGCTCGCTTGTCATTTCGAGAGGATGCATGGAATTGTTATTGGCATCACATAGATGCCAGAATTGCTCAGGGTCGCCTAGCAGCTTGGCTGCGATCCTGTCTAGTCTGTCGCCTGCAGTGATTGTGACTTCTTGAAGCAATGACATTTCTGACCCATCTGGCAGAAATCGCCTTTTTTTATAAGTTACCGTTCTTCTTCCGTCTTTTATTTTGACGCTCGCATCTTCGATGTGTGCGTATCTGCTTGTTGACTCAAACATGCGAATTCTAAAGCCCTCCTGAAATCACGGATGATACGTTACTGATACTTCCAATGGCGGCCATAGTCTCTTTTAGTATCTGGTGGACCAAGAATACGGAGTATCCTGGATGTGTTACTTTGAAATCAGAATAGGTCAGGACTTCAAGAGTGAGTGATATTTCTGCTGCAATTGGGTTCAAGATAGGATCGTAATATTGCTCTGTAATGCTAAAGCTAGTCAGACGGACCGGCACGACTCTGTTGGGTCCCCATACAAATAGCGTGAATGGTTCCTCTGGCGGAGCTATTTCGATGGCGCCAGCGGCAGCCAAGATGGTGGTTGCTATGACCCACGGGCTCTTTGGGTAAATCATCATCTCGAGTGCAGATAACTGGGGGTATATGCCCATGGAAAGGGCGGTAGGATTTTGGTCAGGCCTCTCCAGCTGATCTGCAGCATCTAGCTCAATCTTAAGGGTAATTTTCTCCTTAGGTGGCCCCTTTAGCCTCTGAACTTCTGCAGAGTCTCCTTCCCTATGCGTCCTGCTGGCCTCGAGCTGGCGGGTTAGTGTTTCAGGGTTATATTGGAATATGACGACTTGGGGGATGAATCCCAAAGGATCGTACGATACAAGTGCTGCCTTCACAAGCCTAGGAGAACGTGGAAAATTGGACATCTCATGATCATTTTGTGGAGCTTTGTGAATTATAAAAGGGTTCTTGCATAGAACAGGGTTTGCTTCTTAGTAGCAAAATACAAGTGATCGAGATAAAAAAGCCTATCTGGCCTTGAACTCTGGTGTTTTACTGGAATTTTTCGGCGCCAAAAAATTTATTGTCAGCTTGACTATGTCACACCTGCCTTTCTCTAAGGATAAGAAAAGCTCTGGGATTGATTATAGTTAATAAATTCAAGTCTTCTCGATTATTATGAAAAAACACGTAAAAGATGAAAAAGCCAAAGTGACAAGCGGCTACTATTCGTTTTATTTAGCTACGCCAATACAATAAGAAATTCTTTTAGATCTTCTTTCGAAATGGATCTGCAAAAAATATAGCCAGCATTATTTTAAGCTCCGGTTATCCGAGAAAATCAATAGGTGGTGGTCACAAAACACACTTGTCCTCCAGTTCACTTGAAAGGCTGCAGGAGGCCCTGGCCACAGCTAAAAAAAGCAGCAACATTCGGCTTGAGATTGAGATTCTGATCGAATTAGGTGACTTCTTCCTAGCAACCGATGACTTGGAAAGCGCTACTTTTCATTATAGGTTAGCTATAACAATAATTCAAAATGATAACATTTGCACCCAAATATTGGATGAAGTGCTCGGACGGCAAGCGTACATACAACGCCGCCTGAAAAACTATAGCAAATCACTTAATCTATATTTTCAGGCGACAACTGCCGCACAGAAGAGCGGTAAAATTTTCGAATACGCGAAATGGCTTGGTAAGCAGGGAATCATACTGCGCCTAATGAAAAATTATCAAAAGGCACAAGAAATGCTAGTAAAGTCTAGAGAGATATTTTTGTCATTTGGCGATGCAGGGCGCTTGGCCGCCGCTGAACAAGACGGTAATTTGGGGCTTTTAGCAAGCGATAAAGGCGACATCAAAAAGGCAGAGGAGCAGTATCGAAAGGCACTGGACGTCTTTATTAAAGATTGCTCAGATGACAATATGTTAATTACTTGGAAAGCCAATCTAGCTAACATCCTTTCGCGGGATGGGCGATTTCAAGAAGCTTGGCAATTATATGAAGAGGCCATGATGGCATCTATTTCAATGAAAGATCAACGCTTGATCTATGATTTAGCAAGCAAATGGAGTAATAGCTATGCAAGGGCCCATCAAAGATCAAAAGCTGCTGATGTTCTGCTAGATTCTGCCAACCATCTTACGAATATTTATTTGAAATGTAGTTTGATAGAGAAGGCTTTTTTGAACCTGCATTCTGCCCGTGATTGGGCCCGTATGTTGAGAGCTGGACAAGTGCTTATCCCTATGTTAATAGCAATAGGTAGTGCGGAAGATACGCTTGAAAAATACCAAGCGCTTCTCGAGTCTGCTCATAAAAATATGAGGAAAAGCGGAGAAATTACATAGGATTGTTGCCGCTTGTTCCCTTCGCTTCGGATACCTATGACACAAGTCCAAGCATATATTTTGAGTCTTTTGTATCAAGCAAAAACTATCATTTTCTGATGCTCTACCCTGAACAGACATACGCTGGCGCTTAGGCAACACAATCCACTGCATTATGTTAAATCTTCTTGAAATATGATGAGTCGGGTGAGGCTGACGTGCATTGAATTGTGGTTGCAAAAACCTTCGGGCACTATCATTTTTGTTAACAACATATCATATACAAGAGAGACATAGATATCGGCGGAATCAGTATGACGCTAGAATTTGACATAGGATATTATATTGTGATGAACCATTTGCCTCCTTGTGCAGAAAATACCCAGGTACCTAAGCTTTTCCACAAACTAGATTTCGGACTGAATAGGGCCCCATCTTTCACAGAGAGCGTTTAGATGACCCTGCACGAGTGGTGTTGGTAATTGGTCAAGATGGTATTTTGTTTGTCGTCTTGACATAGTTATATGACCAAGGCTATTTAGATTCAACCAAGACTCCAAGCTAGAAAGATAAGGACACAAATGTTTTAACCATAATCGAATTTTCCTAATGTGACCCATCTCTTCTATATTCAGGCTAGGCCTAATGAACACCTTGACCATGTACATTCCTGTGACTCTGGGGTCCTCCATTTGGAGGAGAAGAACTTCGTCCACCGGTTTGGGATCGACTCTTGTAAGGTATTATCTGTGTACTTCTTTGCATATTCATCTCAATTTTTTCAGCTCCATCTCAGTGTATTCACACTAATAGCGAATCCATATTTGATATGAATAGTTATAAATTAACTACACCTCGATTTCTTTCTGCGTTTCTGACCCATCGAGTCTCAATTATGAAGGTATTTCTCTCGGAACCCTCTGGGCCCTACCTTCTATAGACATAGAGTATAATCTTTTTAGTAGCCATCGACTAATTCGCGGCAAGCATTTGTTGTCTGCAAGCGACGAACGGATTCGTTTCTTCTGACAATATGCCTGAATAATTGCTTGTATTGCTGTCACTCTTTTCTGTAATTCCTTCTTCCACTAGAGCCCTCTTCATATAGTAAAAATAAGATTGCTCTGATGGATTTCTTGACCGACGTCCTAATAATATTCCATCCTTAGACGATAAGGTTGCTGAAGATCAAACCAACTAACATCAAATAGAATATAGTCCAATGTCAGAGATACTGGCAATTCCAAACGTGCGTACGAGGAAGAATAGATGCTGATAACTCATATTGTCATGTGCTTACTTTGCTGCTTTTCTTCCTACCCCTTTGATATCATCTTAGCAACACGCTCCAATTTCACTTTGTATGTCTCTATTTCAGACTTCCCAAATGTATCCTCAAAATTGTACTGGTTCACAAATAGAATCTTGTCTTTAACTTTGGTAACGACTCTAATGTTGATGGATTATTGAATTTTCCCCGTCACAAGTTTAGGCTCATCAGATCTAGGCCCATGAGTATCCTATCTCAACCATTCGTACATCTTCCATCACCCCCCTATCACCTAGCGGAATTAATTAGCCTGGTTTGAAACCTTTTGGCCCTTGTAGTCAAAGGTTTCTTATATCTTGCAACTGCCTACTGCTATCTCTACTTAATCCAAGTATGATTAACGTCCTAAATTGCAAAAAGACCAGTCTCTGGAAATGCACCTAAAAGTTCCTCACATTGCCGCACAGAGAAAGCTAACTGGCTTTTAGAATCTCTTATGTTGGAGATAATAAGTATATCATCCATCAAGCCAGAAGGCCATTTGACGAGACGTTCTTAGACGAAAGACACAGCAATAGACGATATAGTTAACCTTCCTTTGCGTTATTTTGTAGGGCTAGCTTTTATTTTAATTATCGTTCCTAGCATAACAAAATTATGTCCTGTATCATGTTAACAATATATACTGTCGTGATCATATAAGAAATGTGCTCGCGCTTGCTATCGGTTCAGGGGCGGCTGGGCGTAAACTTGCATTACTCTGGAGCGAACGTTTGGCAAATCAACTTTTGCCATATCTGCACCGATTTCTACTATCGTAACTATACCGTCAATAAATCTTTTCCAATTTTCTCTTGCTAAGGATAGGTTCTCTTTATGCTCTTTTATGACCTCGTTCCTAATTTCAGGGTCAATGCCCTTTGCAGGTATCAGGTTATAAACATCGCCGTCAATCTCCATCCTTGTTAAAGCCATCGCAGTTATTTTGGTGCTTATTTTTGGATCGTCAAACTTCCCACTCGGAACGGTGAAGGCTAACTGTGCACTAGTCTCAGCCACTGCAGTTACCACTACTATAGCAGTCAAATCCTCAAAAGCCTCCCTAAGATCTTTGGCAATATTATCAAGAATCTTTCTAGCTTCAACTTCGAAGGCTTGTGCATTATCTACAGAAGTTGCTTCGGCTGCTGCAGTCTCACTATTCACCAACTTCTGATAGCCTCCCATCTTGTGTGTCAGATGCCTTGTTCGCCATGATCCTCATTATTGTCAAGTCAATGGATTATAAGCATTTTGGTCTAAATCGATATTGTGAGTGTGAGAAGAGTAGCATGACGCTCTCCAGTAATCTCTGTACTATGCATAATCCTTTGCTGCGGGCCCTTTGCCTTGGAAATGTTCATGAAGACAGACGTTTGGTTGTTAACGCTAAAAATTCATTTATGTAATGCTTCTCAGAACAACATTTTATATCGTACCTATTAGATGTAAGCTCAATGTGGCCTTTTAGCAGGCGCCAAAAAAAAGAGGCAGAGCTGAATGGTATCCAACCACTTGATATTAGAGATATAACAAATAACTTGCTACAAACTGTAAATTCAGCAGTCATCGCTGCAAAATATATGGAAATTATTACTGCGTCATCAGACAATATAAATGGAAAAATAGATCCTCAATATCAAGACTTGGTAGAGGCAATAACGGCTAGAAGCGGTAGTGTAGTAGCAACAGAACCAAATGCGGAAGGTAAAGAAGCCTCAAGAATAAAAACAAACGATGAATTAAGAGCTGAAATTCTTGCACGAACGTGGATAGGGCTTGATGGAGATGTTGCCATGATACTACCAAAAAACAGAGGAGCTGGTATAGATCCAGAAGTTCTTCAACTGCACAAGGCAAATGTTGATGTAGCAGTCCAGAATTGGAGATACTTCCTCGATACAATGATAAAGGGCGTCCAGATATTGGCGGGATACACTCTGACTGCAAGATGATTATCCAATAGCAACTATAATAATTATTAACTACAAGGAAGATGCCAACAAGCAAGGGAGATTTATGTTAGAGGACTATGCAGGCGCCATATAGTTTAGAACTGCATGGGACGGATAATAGTTCAAAAGTAATAATAGTAGTTAAGAATAACTCTGAAGAAAAGGAGTTATCAATAGTCGTAACGATACACGGCTATCATAATAAAACCGATAACGGATTTAGCGCATCCACAGAATTTTTTGAGGGCGATAATAGAATTGAGGATCTCAAACGCATAATCAAAAATAAAAGTTTTTGGGAATTAATAGAATACTATCACAAGGAGATAATTGACCTTCCATCTAAGGAAGAAGAAGAAGGAGGAGGAGGAGGAGGGGTACTAAATGATGATAAATTTGCCCAAGAACCTAAACGAACAGTGAAGGGAACGAACTTCCTTGGCGAAGTAGCCAGAAGTATCGCCTCAAAGTCAAGATCAAAAACAAACATAACGCTTGATCCCAATTTTCTTATTGCGCTTGGGTCCATCCGCCAGGGATTTAGCGTCTATACGACTTTTAAAAATTACAATCACGAAGAGATAATCATAGCAAGGACCCATACTGCAATGGCTGCATATGCAAGCAAGTATACAAATTTAACTTTATTTAACAGGAAGTTAACCACCGTACTTTTCCACTTGCATTTAGCAAATGTAATTTTTGCAAATCGACTAATATTGAAGCAAGCAAGTGATATCATTACGGGTATTGAAAAAGTAGTGTCTTATATTAGAAGAAGAGCACTACCCTATAGCTTCTTAATAGCTACAGTTAATGGTATTGCTGCTGCAGCCTATTACACAGGTACTGCTTCAGAGACATCTATTTTCCAGGTATATTCCGATGCAGATCAACTTGGTACTCTGTTTTATCTTGTAATACTCCCGCTTATATGGCCAATAGCAGCATTTTTCATGCGCATGTATGCGCCGAAGATATTTCCTATTATTGTGAGACACGCAATAAAAAGAATTCTAAAATCTTAGGTTTGTAATTTTGATTATTGTAATTAATAAATTCAGACAGCGTTACAAATATGGCACTCTAATAATATATAAGTTGATATGATATTCTCACCTTACTTACCATTCGCAAAAGAATTCATTTGCGAATGTATCCGGCATCTTCAAAGGTATTCTTTAGGCTAAAGCAGCTTATTATATTCGGAGTCTAATTCTTTTCTTGACTTCGTTCCAAACTTTATTGGAGCTCTCTTAACCCAGGGTACATATTCCCATTTCCATATTTGATGATTATTGTCATATTCTGCCATTGCATGGTTTGAAGTATTTATGAATACGATAGGATGTTTTCTGCTATTGAAATAGTATTTTATCGGCCTGTAGGTTATTTCGTTATCACCATGAATTGTGTCGTATTTTAGATCATATTTGTCGCTATAAATTCCTTGAAAGATAAAATAGCTATCCTCATCATTATGGCTATAATCATTATTGCTACTACTATCGCTACCTTTTTCTTCTTGTTCTTTTATGTTGTCATTGCTTCTGTAGCTCTCAATATCTGCCATAGCCTCCTTACTAAGATGTATTTTAAAAGACTCGATGTCAAAAATTCTTCCGTATTTTTGTCTTCTAAATTCTTTGTAGGCATAGTCTAACAAACCACCAAGAGCAAATTTGCGCAATTCCTCGTTATTGAAAAGCAATGAAACTTCTACATCACATGATCCATCAGAATTCTTTGTTTCTACACAATATACTTCTCTTAAAAAATTCTTGAGTGAATCTACTGCAGGTTGATAGATTACTGGAATAATGCTAGCAGTATTTGAGGATTTTATCTCACTTCTAAAGATATTGTCATGAGGAAGTTGGGATGGAGAATCAAAACGCTCCTTCAGTGTCTGGTATAGCGAGTGCGTTTTACTAGACTGAATAGCCCTATCCTTCCTCGCCCAATCCCATATCCAATACTGCTTATCAAGATTAAATACCCACCTACTGCGTGGCTTTATATCCAACTCGCGCAGATGCTCTCTTTCTGATGTGACCTGAAAATTTTCTTCTTCCCAAGGCGGTTCTAAAAGACCGTCTTTGCTCACATCTATTCCCATCATGTACCTTAGCTGTACAGGTTTGTTTCCCAGATATGTACTGTTTCTCTTAGTTTGACTCCTGATAACTAATCTAATTTTTCCTTCATCATCTAATTCTTTAGCTATGCCTATGCGACAGTTATCCCAATCCCACATGATCGGCTCTTCTTCTTGTTTCCATCTGAATAACTTATCAAAACTTATGCTCTGTACTTCGTATTTTTTTTCCTTATGGGAAAACCAGAAGAAATTCTCCCTGCTGGTATTCTCATTGTTTAGAGCAGTAGGTGAATACATTCCCTCCTTAGGAGGAGGATATATGCACATGATAAGCTTTTCGTCTTAAACATAGCTGGCCTATACATTAGTCTTGGTAGCCCTAGTCGCATTTACAGATTAATTTCAATTTTGAGCTGCATATACCACTATATCTAGTAGCAATCTAATCTGTAACTATACAGAAAAGTCCAAAATAACTGACCAATTCTATATTGCGAAAGTTCTAAAATAGATCAAGATGAGGGATATGTGGTCAATTCACATTTATTGAAACAAGAGAACTTTGATAGTAAAAGAAAGATAGATTTGATAAGATGGGGAGATTAGTCGAAGAATATCTCCACTACCTCCACCACCATCTCCACCAGATGTAAACCGAACTCAAAATCAAGGCAAAAGCGGGGAGGTACATTATCAGACGACAGAGATATATACATCAGAAAGTGAAGGTGCTATCTCCACTATCAAGCAAAGATATCTGCACCATAAGACCCCAAATCCCCGCTCAGACTGCAAAAGAGTGAGGATAATGGAGATCGTGAAGATATTTTCGGTGTATCTAGTAAAAAAGTGCTTGAAATTCTATATAATGAACAAGAAGTCGACAGAAGGAGAGAATATATTTTTTATTCGTACATATCATAGGAAAGCTGTGTGTAGCTATTGTCTACAGACTGCCAATTGCACAACGAATCTGTCGACTTCTTTCTATGCCTAGTTGGCGTAGCTAGATTCCGTGCACGATTTGAATTGTTTTTGTCTTCTTTATTTTTGCATAGTATTCTATACTTTATATTATTATCGTTGGCCACTCTTGTTTTTTATTTTGCTTTAGAATATCCGGGAATATCACTCTTATTGTTCGCGTTGCAACGTGAACCTTAGACAAAACCTACTACTTTCGTCCGGGCCTTTTTCTACACTTAGGAAG
>JBQGBZ010000254.1:0-1684 GCA_052038215.1 Nitrososphaera sp. | reverse complement strand
ATTGTCTCGAGTCTTGCAAGAATTTGGGATTGCAAAGACTGATGTTTCATCTCTTCTTTTGGCTGTAACTGTAATTGAAGACATAATCATAGTATCCACACTTGCAGTACTGCAATCAGTTGCGTCAACCGGGAGTCTAACAATAATTGACCTTGCCACGTCAGTAGGAATAGTTCTTGCATTCATTGCAGGTGCGTTGTTTATCGGTTCGAAGACTATACCCAAGTTTGTAGACTATGTAAGCAAGACCAGTCAGGTTGATGTGCTGGTTGTAGCAATTTTAGGTGTGGCATTTGGCTTGTCCTTTATCGCAAACCAGCTTGGTATATCAGTTGCTGCTGGGGCCTTCTTTGCAGGTGTCCTCGTGGCAGAATCTAAAAGCCACGCAACCACTAGAGTTCTAACATCTCCACTCAAAGACATGTTTGCCGCACTTTTCTTTGTGTCGGTTGGCGCGCTTATGGACGTCTCCCAATTGCCATTGTTTATTGTTCCTGCATTAATCTTTGTGGCTACTTCATTTGCTGCCAAATTCATCACAGTTTATCTATCTGCAAGGTCTCAGGGCTTAGGTTATAATACTTCGATAAAAACTGCTTTTGGCTCATCTGCATCTGGAGGCGAGCTTGCTTTAGTAGTTGCGAAAGGGGGAGCTGATGTAGGTGCAACAAGTGCTTTTGTTCTACCTATGGTTGGTACGATGACTATTATCACATCGTTCCTGTCTCCGTATGTTGTCAAGTTTGGATGGAAGATTGGTGACAGGTCTAAAAATGGAGTAACAGAGCGGAAGAGCGAGGAGCAATCTGGAAGAGAAGATGGTCAAAGATAGGCTCTGCCTTCTTTCAAACTCAAGTTTATAATGGAATAATAGGATGTGACTAAAGGGCATGTAAGCACAGCCGTCGGGATTCGGACCTGAAACGCATTGTTTTGAATTACATCATCTTTGCAATTCTAAATCATACAATTGGTTAATCTTATCATCGTATGTCTGATCTTTTCCGCAAGCTCTATCTTATTTCTAGCCGAGTCCGATATCTGAATTGTAGTAACAAAATCATTATGATTATCCTTTTTGGAGTAAATATATTATTACTACTACCATTATTGACTGTCAATAAAAATCATTTCAATTCTTCAGTCATATGCCTATCTTATTCTGCTTATCCTAGACAGATATGTTGCTTTTGAGAATAATATATCTTGTTGGGTGAAAATCGGTCATCACAATCATTCTTATTTGGCCGTCAATGCTTTTGATATTCAATACAATAGGACACTTGCAACAATGATGTCATTATTTTTAAGCGCGGCCTATGGCAGTAATAGGTTCGAACTTTGAAGCACGGAATGCAGGATAAATCGCAGCAGAGGTTCCAAGTGCAATAGCAGAAAGAGATGCTGTTAGGGTAAACATCGGATCATAGATTACTTCCAGAACAAGACCCGGTCCAAACGAAAATTCGATGGATTGAAGATAAAGGCCTATAGCTGACCCGATAATAAATCCACCTGCAGCTGCAATAGATCCAATGATCAATCCCTCCAAGATGAATATTACGAGGATATCGGTGCTCTTGCCCCCAAGCGACTTTATGATACCTATGTCGCGTGTTTTGCTTGATACCATCAGCATCATTATTGTTACTATTGCAAAGGAGGCCGAGAGCAAACCAAAGTA
>JBQGBZ010000253.1:0-1037 GCA_052038215.1 Nitrososphaera sp. | reverse complement strand
CCAGATTTACAGTGGAGTGATAGGGCCCGGCTTTGGAGTTTGATCGGGCAGTGAAAGCGCTCAAAGAACACATGAAAGTTCTCAAACAAGAACCCCTTTTTGCAATGGTAAGGAATGCAGACTTGAAAGCACTACTCAAATTACCAAAATCTAATGGGAATTGGATAAAGCCCCAGAGGAGAGGTTGAAGTTACTTCAGATTTGTTGTAGACCTCGTGTTTCCGACATCGCTACAGCAACTACTAAAAATGGTCAGTAGGTCTCAGATAAGTTACTAACAATCAGTCAGAAAGCTTTTGTCGTCGTTTATGCAAAAAGAACCATCATCATCAGCATGGTGAATAGGTTTTTTCCTATAGTTATAGCGAACTGGCTTACAGCATTCAGATATTCAGCAACACCCAAAACCCATATCTAACATACGCAGCATAGAATGTGTGTGTCATGTCCAAAGCCAACCTTCTCCAGAGACTAAATAAGGTGTCTGAGATAAAACTCAGTGTTAAAGGTAGAAGATCAGGCAGAGATCTCCCTCGACCCGTATGGTTTCTGCATGAAGGCAATACTCTGTACTTGCTTCCAGTTCAGGGCTCTGACACCAACTGGTATAAGAACATGCTAGCTGACCTGACGTTAAAGATTTCTGTAAGCGGCGGAGAAGAAGAAATACTTGCAAGAGGTAAACCAATAACAGATAGCAATAGGGTTAACGATATAGTAAGTAAATTCAAGTCTAAATATGGTGAAGTGGATGTGAAAAAGTATTATCCGAAAGTTGATGGAGCCATTGAAGTCTCGCTTTGACATATCGATTTGTGGTTGGTTGGTTGGTTGTTGTTTGATTAGCTTGTCTTTTGACTAGGCATTCTGTCAAAATTGTCAAATATTAATTATCACACATTTTCAGCACATCATCAGATATTCGATTGTTCCTAAGATTTGGAACTTCTTGCCGCATATCTTCAGCAGCAATAGTATCTAATATCCACTGCTTCATTGTTGTCAGGAGTAAGAACTGCTATTTGCCCCTGCAGCCA
>JBQGBZ010000252.1:0-1060 GCA_052038215.1 Nitrososphaera sp. | reverse complement strand
CTATATCTGAACCGCTGCCAATAGCTATTCCAATGTCAGCTTGTGCTAAAGCTGGAGCATCATTAATTCCATCTCCAACCATTGCAACTACCTTATTTTCTTTTGACTGAAGTTCCTTAATGACAGCTGCTTTTTCTTGTGGTAAGACATTTGCAATAACTCTGTTAATGCCCACCTTCTTTGCCACTGCATTAGCAGTTTTCTCGTTGTCTCCTGTTAACATAATCGTTTGCAGAGCTCTTTTAATGCCGTTATTGCAGCAGGTGAAGATTCTTTTAAGGTGTCTGCAACTGCAATTAGACCTGCGATTTCCTTTTTTTTCTCCTCTTCTAACGCTAATATCATAACCGTCTTCCCTTCAGATTCTAGAGTTGACATCTTCTGGTCGACATAATGTTCAATATCTATCCCAAATTTGAACATCAATTTTCTATTGCCAAGTAAGATTTGCTGCTGTACGATGTGAGGTAAAGTTGCTTTTATCCCCCATACCAGCTATGGCTTCAAATTCCGGTGGAGCTTCTAAAACTATTGTGTCTTCTTTTACCAGTATTTTTGGTTTCCATCGTTGCTGATCAGGTTGTACTTCTTTCTGTTGTTGCTTTTGCTGCTGCCCCTCTTTCATTATTTCTGCTCTTCCTGTTCTTACAATGGCCTGAGCTAGAGGATGCTCTGAACCTGATTAAACTGAAGCTGAAAGGATCAATACTTCCTTTTCAGAATGCCTCCCGAATGCAACTATATCAGTTAACGATGGTTCTCCCTTAGTTAAGGTACCTGTCTTGTCAAATACTATGGTTGCTACCTTCTGAGAGCGTTCAAGATACTCTGCACCTCTAATAAGTATTCCAGCTTCAGCACCTTTACCGACTCCAACCATTAATGCAGCTGGAGTTGCGATTCCTAATGCACAAGGACATGCTATTATCAAAACTGCTATGAAAGACAGTAAACCCATTTCAAAGTTACCCATGACAAAATACCATATGAGAAATGCTGCGATTGCAACAGATACGACGGCTGGTACAAACTTTGCAGATACCGAATCTACAAGTCTCTG
>JBQGBZ010000251.1:0-1265 GCA_052038215.1 Nitrososphaera sp. | reverse complement strand
GCGCTGCACTTCTGCCCCGAATACCCAAACGTTGCCTTGAGGACACCATCGACTGCCTTATCAATATCTGCTGTTTCAGTCACTATCACTGGGTTCTTGCCTCCAAGCTCCGCAATTAGAAATTTAGGTTTTGTGTTGGCGAACTTCTTTGCCATATGAAAGCCAATATCTCGAGAACCAGTAAATACAATGCCCGCAACATCTTTGTTGCTGATAAGCTCGTTGCCTATCTTGTAACCTGCCCCAATTACTAGGTTGAACACACCATCAGGCAATCCTGCCTGCTTGAATATTTGTGCAAACTTCCATGCAATAATTGGAGTATTGCTCGACGGTTTGGCTACAACAGTATTCCCTGTGATTATTGCCCCAATGCTCATGCCTGCAAAAATGGCAGCTGGAAAGTTAAAGGGTGCGAGTACAGCCCATACTCCATAGGGTTTCATGACGCTCCTGCTCTTTTCGTTTGGGTAGGCGCTTTTCGTTATTGCTTCAAATCCACTATTTTTTTCCATCTCTACAGAATAATAACGTAAAAAGTCAATAGCTTCATCGATGTCTGCTATGGCCTCGTAACGATTCTTACCATTCTCATATGAAACCCATGCAGCCAACTCAAACTTACGCTCGGCGATGATGTCTGCCACAATCCTACATAGGCGTACACGCTCCTTGTAGTCTGTTACGCCCCAGCGCTCAAATGCCTTTTTTGCAGCTGCAATACCTTTCCTGACGTGGTTTGCGCTCCCAATTGGGATGTGTCCAAGCATTATTCTAGTATCAATAGGCGAGGAATGCACCATAGTAGTTGCAGTCGTTACCTCGCTTCCGCCAATTATCATTGTGTAGGTTCCACCAAACTCGGATCTCACCTGGTCAATTGCTTTCTCGTAGTTGTCATGAAATTGTCCTTCTGCCTTTTCCATCATGTATTTCTGCAACGTATGTTCGTTTGAGAACATCTACAGATAGATATGGTCGAAAGAACCTTAAAAATCATAGGCAAGTGAAAAGAATACTCTTCTGCCGCTGCTTATTTTTTGTCCATATGTGAAAGGATGTACTATGGGTATTAATCCTTCAATAGTGCTATAGTTTGTAGTGCATCACAAGCTCGCCGCCTTTTTTTCGCTCTATTTTCTTGAGCTGCAGTCTAATGCTTTTGGCTATTTAGGCAAATCCATCTCCCTCAACTAGCGTCGTTGCCAGCCTTCAACCTGCTATCATTGGAGCAATTGTTATTTTGAGCGCGTCAACAAGCACAA
>JBQGBZ010000250.1:0-1424 GCA_052038215.1 Nitrososphaera sp. | reverse complement strand
CGGGCTGGACTAGAATAGAGTAAGCTGTCTGAGGTCATGGGTTCAACTCCCACCCGGTCCATTTTTATCAATCTGGTAAAATACGGTATTGTTTTGAGTTCATTGTAAGGTATTGTCGGACAAATTCAGCAGCAATGCACGCATTGTTCCCAATTCAGCTTTTCCACTCCCATAATGTTAACAGACCCTCACCAGTTGTTATCTGTGACTCATTTATTCCTACTAGTATCATGCCGTTCAATGGTGCAAGCATGCCACTGGTAGTGTTAGTATTTATCACTGCGATTACAATGCCCTTGCTTTCGCCAGTGGTAGTATCAGGATGCCGGTCAATTTCATAGAATGTAACAGTTGCAGTCTCCTCCCCATCTTGTGTTCTGATAGTCATCTTTCCTTGACCAGATTCTGTTGCAATTGAGACAAGTGCGCTACCGTTGCTGGTGGTATTGATAGTCTGTGTAGTATTTGGCAGAGCCAGTGTGCCATTTCCAGAGAATGTTACACTCGAGTGTGTCTCATTTATTGGAGTCACACCCGTGATTTTTGCGTGCTCAACCCAGACTGGTTGAGCTGACAATTCTAATCCTGATGTTGGGGTAGTAGTGTCGTTGCCAGTTATAGAAGCTGATGCTGGAGCAGTAGTCATTCTTGATGTAACAACCAACGCTACTGCTATTATCGCGACCAGTACTACTGCTGATGACTGTTTTTTATTCATTATCATATCTCTTTGTTCTTCTTGCCAAGGATAAAAGCAAGCGAGATAAAGGTTCTGGAAAGAGAAATTGAAGAAAGAAAGGAATCAATGTGGTTGCTGAGGTCGTGGGTTCAAATCCCACCCGGTCCATCTTTCCCTGTTGTACAAATACGGTATTAGATTAAGCGTGTTTTCGGTTATTGTCGGACAAATTTGGTCATGATGACGCCATCCCTAAATGTGCGGCTACTTTCCGTGTTGATGCTAATAATATATTAACACTGAAACTACTTATGGACCGCTCCAGTCAAATGGAATGTGCTTGCTAGACCTACCATTCCACTCCCATTTAAAGCCCATTGCATCCACTTCATTAGCTACAGCTCTACCCCATGTCGCAATTGTGCCAGATGGTCCCACTTCACTTCCAGGAGGGTTAAGTGTTTGTACTCGTTTGCTAGGTGGAGTCGTAGGACCAGTTAATGCTTCAGCCTTTGCAACAACCTTTCCGGGTATTTCTGCACTCCAATAAGCGAGGTCCTTTGCTACTTCAAACTTGATAGGAACAAACTCAATTCCTAGGATGTCTCCAATGACCTTTGCAAATTCTGCTGCAAAGCCTCCCGCCTTTCCCGTGAATATCATCTGCAAAGCCTCACGCTGCTTTTCGTTACCTCGCTCGTCAAAAAAGAAGGCTGCAGTGGCATCAGTCACTTCGCCAGCCCAA
>JBQGBZ010000249.1:0-1974 GCA_052038215.1 Nitrososphaera sp. | reverse complement strand
CGAGATTCTTCACAAAAGGCTTGAATATAACAGTGACGCCCGAGAATTTTTAGAGTCAAATAGATAAAAGAAGGAAGGAATATTCTAGAACATGAATCAATTTACATCACCGTTCTTTGCCGCTTACCTGGATAGCTTCAGACTTGCTAATGCGTACAATTCACTCTATTTACTAGCCTTTGAAAAAGCTGTCGAAGAAGAAAGGGAAGATGTAATTGAGGCTACGATGGGTGGTGGATATAGAGGAACTATTACATCAAATATATTAGAATCGTTATACAATAAGTGGCTAAAGAAGACGGACGAGCAGCTAGAAGTAGAACTGAAATCTGAACTCTTTATTTCGCTACTCTCAAGGTATATGCAATCGCTCCTAGAATTGCGCTCATCTTTTGAAAAAATGGGTTATCCTATAGATTACTTGGATTGGATATTTGATTCGTACGTGAAAAGCTTTATGGTTTTCTCGCTCATTCGAAAAGAATCTCATCTGGCTCCATTTGATGTGGTATACAAAAAAGGAAAAGCAAGGTTGCTACATTATCGTGAGAGCAGTCAAGAGACCACTACCATAAAGAAACAACAAGAAAAACAACCTCTTTTGATAATATATGCTCCCATTAACACCTTCCATATATTGGATCTTAATCCTCAACGAAGCATAGTCCGAGACCTTCTGGCGTCCAGAGGTTTGGACATTTACCTGCTTGATTGGGGTTATCCTGACCGGAGCGATAACCATCTATCACTTGAAGACTACCTTGGCTATGTAGCAGATGCTGTAAGAATGGTAAAAGACCAGACTCATACAGACAAGACATCAATTCTTGGATACTGCTGGGGTGGCATATTTTCCCTTATCCACGCAGCGTTATATCCTGAGGAAATTAGAAACTTGGTTCTTATGGCAGTTCCAATAGATTTCAGCAAAGACGACACCATACTTGCAACATGGTCAAAGGCAATTGATGTTGACACCATGATGGATGAATTTGGCCACATGGATGGTCAAGTACTTGACTTAGGATTTCTAATGCGCAATCCTCCAAGATATGGCTTTGACAAGTATCTCAAGTTCTTCCAGAGGTTCTATGATTGGGAATTTGTTGATACCTTCTTAGATGTTGAAAGATGGCTGTATGATACACCACCTATACCCGGAGCGCTTTTTAGGCAAATCATCAATGATTGTTACAGAAACAACCTGCTGATATCTGCTGGCGGGATGGAAGTTACGAACAAAGGCAAAAAACAAAATATCGACCTTAAAAAAATATCCGTGCCTGTGTTAACCATAGTTGCAGAGAGGGATGACCTCGTTTCTCCAACATCATCAATCGCTATAAACGATCATATATCAAGTAAAGATAAGTCCATCCTAGAGAACCCTGGCGGTCATGTAGCATTATGTATTAGCAATACTGCGCACAAGAAGCTTTGGCCAGAAGTAGCAAAATGGCTCCTATCAAGATGAGGAATAATAATATGCTTTATTGTTTACCTCATAACCTATGATAAAGAAGACGTGGATTTCATAATATTCCTCCTCTGCTAACTTCAGAAGGTAGCCTCGGCTTGCCAAACTGTTCTGCTACGCGCCTGTACCAGTCAAGTTCTTCTGTTGACAGAGGTCTAATCTTTTTCATAGCCTCTTCAATTTGTCGTAAATGCACCTTTAGCTCCTGAGCGTGCTCTTCTGCTTCTTTTGGGGTGGAAAACTTCGCTATGTGCTCCCGCATTGCAAGGATAACTGCCGCCTGTATAAATGATGCAATATCTGCACCTGTGTATCCGTCCGTACGGTCAGCCAGTAGTTCAATATTTATATCATCTGCAATTGGGACTTTGCCTATATGGATCTTAATTATCTTAAGCCTTGAATTGCGGTCTGGGGGCGGGATATACAGCATTCTATCGAACCTGCCTGCCCTAAGAAGTGCAGGGTCTACAATGTCAGGCCTATTCGTAGCTGCA
>JBQGBZ010000248.1:0-1170 GCA_052038215.1 Nitrososphaera sp. | reverse complement strand
TGAAACGCCTGTGGGCGCTTTTCCTTCTTTATGCTCTAGTTTCACACGCTCCTCCCTATCCTGCAGTGTGGTAAATGTAATTCCACACTAGTCGCACTTTATCTCAGCCGAACCTGTTTTGTTTGACATTAATGACTAAGGGATCTTATGGGTTAAATAGAGATCTACGGCTGCTTCACTATAGCACTGGCTACCGCTTCATTTGTATAAGCAGTGAAGATGACGTAGTTATGTATTGATCATTATTTTATTTAAAACTCCTAGGAAAAGGCGAGGTGAGACATACCCAACCATTGTCAACCAATTAGTTGCTATGGCGTTGCCAAATGATAGGACTATTGTCGTCTTTCAGACCAAGCTAGCATAATTTTTGGACCCAGATTCAAGCAATAGAGGAATCAAAATCAGGATTAATAGCACCGTTCAAACAGGTTTTGTCCCTGGTATGCTTTTGTCTTCCCTTGGAGACTTATCACATACTTCTATCCTCTATTACTGTGAACTATGCGTTATCATATTATAAGAATATTAAATCACAAAACAGGCGACAAACGCATATCGGGGGATGTCTGGGTCTTTATATTCATATAAAATAGTTTCTTTATGAGCAGTAAAAAGGAAAGAATATCGTCTATTTTGATTGACCTCCGCCGAAAAGTCCCTTAAGTCCTTCAGAAATACTCCCTAGGATATCGCCTCCCTCTTTTGCAGTTGTCTGACCTATTTCTTGAGCACCCTGTGATATGTTCTGGGCTACATTTGATTTGGATGCGTTGGTTAATGCTTCTCCTGTCTGATTCACACCCGTTTGTATTGCTTCTCCTGTCTTATTCGCGCCTGTTTGTACTGCTTCTCCTGTCTGATTCAAGGTTGCTTGTCCTGCTTCCCCTGTTTGATTACCTTGCTGTTGTGTCGAGCCAGGACTAGTAGTCTCCGTAGCCTCCTGCTCTTGTGCCATTCCTCCAGTCACGGAGGCATTCTGACTGCCAATATCACTGGCGTTCTGGAGAAGACCTGTGTTACCAGCTGTCAGATTTTCCATTTGGCTAGCCGTTCCTATACCTGACTGATTCTGTTGTCCGCCGCCAGCTGACTGATTCTGTTGTCCGCCGCCAGCTGACTGATTCTGTTGTCCGCCGCCAGCTGACTGATTCTGTTGTCCGCCGCCAG
>JBQGBZ010000247.1:0-7093 GCA_052038215.1 Nitrososphaera sp. | reverse complement strand
CACCGCCATTTGTCACAGTAAGTGTGACTGAATCTCCTAACCCGAAGGTTTCTTCATTCGTCATTAACTCTAACTGACATTGCTGTTGTTCTCCTTCTCCTTGCTCCTCAGATGCTGTTCCTGTTGTATTAGTGTCAGAAGCAGCAGTAGTAGCATTTGCCGTCGTTGTCGTAGTTGTTGTGTTCATTGGAGAAAGAGGAGAGCTTTCATCCATAGTAGTATTAGAAGCGGTGTCGGTGGTTGGTAATGGTATACCACTCTGCCACTCCCACAACGTTATCAAGCTAGTTCCAACGGGGAGGAATTCGACCTCACCTGCCACAATTGCCCCATTAAGTGGTGCTAGCTGACCTGTTGAATTTGTATGAACCAATGCTATTAGGATGCTTTTGCCGCTACCGTCTCCCATGTTAAAACGACCTATAGAGTAGAATTTGGCAGTTGCACTCTCAGTTCCATCTTCTGTAGTCAACACTTCTTCTCCGACTGCAGTGCCATCCATTGCTGCTATTACGCTTCCAGTGCTGGTGATACTGATAGGTTCCGTGCCATTTGGCAAATTCAGAGTACCATTTCCAGAAAATGTAAACTGGGTGTGGGTTTGATTTATTGGATTCTCACTTACAAGTGTTTGCTGTTCTTGGTGGACTGGTTCTGGAGACAAGTCTATTTCTGATGGAGATGTTGTTGTAGTAGCGTTGCTAGTGGTTGTTGTAGTTGTGGTAGTCGCTGATGCTGGGATGATAGTATTCGCTATGTTTGATACAGCAGCAGCCACTATAGCAAATGTGAGTAGGGTTGCTACTGATGCGGCGGCAATGACATAGCTGTTATTTTTCTTATTGATAAGATGCATCTCAGCACTAAGGGCGAATACAATAGATAAAAGACTTACCTTTAGAAGGGAATGTAAGAGTAATTATTGCGGCTACCTGCCCGTCTAGTAGGATTTTTAGTTGTCATTAAAGAAAACTGGCTAAGGTCGTGGGTTCAAATCCCACCCGGTCCATTATTTTCTGTTGTACCACTACGGTATTGGTTTGAGTTCATTTTGATTAGTTGGAGGACAAATTCGGCAGCGATGCCGTCTCATAATATTTAGCCACAGACAGTTTTTGTCTCTACTCTGTTGCAATGGCTACTAAACTTTTGGCAATTGGTTCTTGAATGAGTTGTATTATAAGATTTCAAGTAAAACGTAGGTCATGATAGTCGAATACATTAGATACAAAATCCCAAGAGAAAGACACAGAGAGTTTGAAGAAGCCTATACAAATGCTTCGCAGTCGTTGAACGCCTCAAAGCATTGTCAGATGTATGAGCTGACGCATTGTGCAGAAGAGCCGGAGCATTACATTCTAAGGATTGAATGGGATTCGCTTGATGGTCATATGAAGGAGTTTCGTAGCAGTCCTGAGTTCAGAGAGTTCTTTAAACACGTACAACCATTCTTTAACGATATACAAGAAATGCGTCACTATGAGCTTACAAAGGTGACGAAAAGAAAAGATTCCTCATGATAAAGAGCTGCTTCTGAGCTGAGGCCGTGGGTTCAACTCCCACCCGGTCCATTTCTTCCTGCTCTGGAAATACGGTATTGAATTGAATTCAATTTAGATAATTGTCGGACAAATTCAGCAGCAAACGGGCTTTAATCTGTATTTCCTCCAATCAAAAATCAAACAGGTCGCCAAAGAAACCTCTTCGTCTTCTATGCCCTCCATAATGGTCATAGTCGTCATCATAATCATCAAAATCTCTATCTCTATGGTAACTTCGATAATGTTCTTAGTCATATCTTGTTTGCATCGTTGCTATTTTGTCAATTTCACCTCTGTCTAGCCATACGCCTTTGCAATTGGTACAATAGTCAATATCTATGTCATACTTTCTCACTTCTTGCATTAGTGAAGAACAATTTGGGCAGTTCATAGATAGAAAACTTTAGACCTTTATTAAATAAAAACTGTGCTGAAAAATCATTAGTCTATATGCATGTGATAGAAATTTCTTATGGGCACTATATAAGACATACATACAAGTAATTTCAAGCAACTTAGAACAGATAAGCTAAATTTTCCTCTCGTTATATTCTATTACGCATGAGTGTATTATATAACAAATAACCTGAGTTTTGACCGAATTTTCGGCTTCTCGGAATATATAAAACAAAAACCATCTGTTAATCAATAAACAGTAGAGACTAAGCCACAAACTCTATCAGTTGCTAATTTGAAAGCTACTTTTGAATACGAAAGACGCCTAGACTTCATTGCTGAGGTCGTGGGTTCAAATCCCACCGAACGCGTTTTCCAATTTCTTTGTGTTTAATCCTCGTAGGTTTTTCTCCTGAATTTCTATGGGATCCCTTCTTACAATCATAGTCCATAGATGATATCAAATAAGATACCTCTGAAAGAGGACGTAGAATTAAGCATGGATCAAAGAGGCTAGTGGATCTTTGACCGTTACAATTTCTTTCTACATCATTAGATCTGTTATCTACAGGTATTCGCAGTCCGAGCTAACCAATCATCAAACAACTTCAGATTCTCATAATGGTCCGGGGCAATCTTTAACACATAAACTTTAAAGCTAGGAGACAGTTGAATCCACCTTTATGCAAGACTCAAATCCCGCCCATTACCTACCTTTCTTTCGAGGGGTCGAGACAGCAATTTTGAATTCAAATGTTGCTGATTCATAATAAAAAGTGATGCTTTTACATGAAGACAAGGTTTGTTTCTTAAGAGAAATATTAAGAAAATTTTCTTAACAAGAAGCATAGTGCGGTGAAATTCTTATGATCAAGGAATTTTTGTTAAGACGGGATCAGACATACGACATTAAGATAAACGAGTTGATCTAGAATTGAACAGACGCTGTATTCAAAACAACTGGTCTCGGGTTCGAATCCCGACGGGCCCGCTAAGGGACAAAAATTTTTTAGCTAGCCAGAGATGTCTATTATTCCTGAACCTTTTCAAAGAACCGATATCAGCACGCAGCCCCTTGGGCCCGGACCTAAATATCAGGAGGTTATCTTGTGATATTAAATAATCTTCAAATCTCAAAGAGTCGGACCCCTTTACATCCAGGAACCTTCTATCAGAGAACCCTCAGTAATCTGTGAACCACAATCTGAAATAGGGTCTTGTTAAGAATCTAGATGAATATTGCATCTCTTGTATGGAGACAGGTTTGCCGAACAGAAAACTTTAAAGCTGACCAATTCTTGTTATTAGCAGAGTCCCTTTTTAGAACTATTATTGGTGCGAGAACCACCGAACCCGCAACGATTTTGAGCCGAATCCAAAAACTTTATAGCTCTAATCGTCGCTTTTACTCAAAGAAGAAGTTGAGAGCCGGCAAAATCGATAGATCTTTACTTCAAGGAGAAAGCAATGAGTTATTTACTGCAGCAATCAGAAGTCCAGCAACTAGGGATCCATATGAAAGAAAGTTGCTTGGTTCAAGGACCCTGATGGTAACATACTCAACATCATCAACGGATAGTGGAGTCATGTTGAGCAAAGTGCCGTATCGTTTTCTACTAGTTGGAGTACTCACACTAGCTATTCTTTCCTCGAGTACAATTATGATATCATCAGTATCAAACCAATCTTTTTCTTCTGCGTATGCTACTTTCCCCGGAGAAAATGGCAAGATAGACTTTACTAGTGACAGAGACATCAACAAGTAAATTTTTGTCATGAATGCACAAGATGGAAGTAATCAGACAAGACTTACTGACAATGCTGCTTCTGATGGACTCCCTGACTGGATGTACAGGACTAGATGAAACAACAGACCAGAAGATACTAAGCCATCCCTTCTTGCATCCTCAGCTAGACACAGCTTCATCTTCAGCTTAAGCTCATGCTCGGCAACTTTCGGGGATTGATATAATTGACTCAAAAAGTGGCTTTTGGCAATAGGATTTGGACTTTGGAAGAAGTTTGTACTATGTTAGAAGAGCGTAATCAGGAGTATTGGTGGCAAGTGGACGAGGAAGAGAAGGAAGGAGTACAATGCCAGGCCTAAAGCCCAACATCCTAAGCAGCTAAATAGGTAAAATAAAAATAAGAAGAAGAAGTAAATCGGATCTCTGTTGTTGGTGTGCCTCTTGAAAGCGCAAAATGCTCGCGTCGTTAAATAGCATGCTCGCACATCGCAGCTTAAGAGCGTATGAATGTCAACAACGCACCAATTGTCACATGATGATGGTGATAAAATTGCGTACAGACGCCAGCATGTTCTCACATGAGCAGCAATATCAAAGCAGATTCATGAAATGGTTTCTGACTTGAGCTACTGCCTGTTCATGTGAATCCTGGCCTCAGCTTCTGGATCTATATGTCTTTCACCGACAAGGTCTATTACTACTCTCTCAATATTTCCTCCAGTAAATTGAGCACCAGCTTTATACTCTTCACTAACAGGAGAGCCTGAATCACGTCCTATATCAAAACCTTCGTCAAAGGAATAGCAGAATTTTGACGTATGTGGGATCTGTCCTTCACCTACTTTCTCATCATTTATGTATAGCCTGCATATGCCACCTGCACCGTGCTTTTCTTGACCAGTCTTTTCAAACTCATAGCGCAGTATTACTTTCTTACCAACAGGTACTTCTTTTGTAGATCGTATATGGGTCCGCTTGTGCAAGTAGTTGTAGCAGTATACCAAGCGACGGTCTTTGATGTAAAGAGACCAGCCCAAAGACACACCACCTATTGCGCAGATAGGGCCTTCTGCCTTACCAACATTGCCTCCATTACCACCATCGGCAGCATGAGCTATCTCAACTTCAGCAGTAATGGAGAATGAGCGGTTCTGTGTGCGTGGTGCTCTGCGCTCTGGAATTCTTACAGTGCCAGGATAAAATACGAATGATGTTTTTTCCTTGTCCAACATAGCACGTTCAGCGAGTCTCTGCTGAAAACGATCATCTAATGGCAATACATTGTACCTGGCTGCTTCAGCCCACCACAATTCTACTAACTGTCTTAACTTATCAGGATGCTTTTCAGCCAGGTTGTGACATTCAGAGAAATCTTGCTCTACGTTATAGAGCTCCCATTTATCTTCATCAAAGCTCCACTTTGCTCTGTTCTCCCAAGGAAGCCTACCATGGTAGGTAACTGCTTTCCATCCCTTATACCATAATCCTCTATTGCCAAGCATCTCAAAGTACTGTATCTGCTTAGCAGAGGGAGCGTCAGCGTTGTTGAAGGAATAGAACATACTCACACCTTCTATTGGTGCTTGAGTGTATCCACCAATTTGAGATGGTGGTTCAACTCCTATAGCGTCTAAAATAGTTGGTACTATATCGACAGCATGATGGAATTGAGTTCTTATCTTGCCTTTGTCTTTGATTCCTTTTGGCCAATGTACTATTAGAGGGTCTTTTGTACCACCGTAATGTGTATACTGCTTGTACCACTTGAATGGAGTATCACCTGCCATTGCCCATCCAACAGGATAGTGGTTGTAACTTTTCGGTCCACCAAGCTCGTCAATTCTCCTTATGTTTTCTTGTACAGACTCAGTCACCATTTCCACGGCTGATATCTCATCGAATACACCTGTAAGTGTGCCTTCTGCGCTTGCCCCATTGTCAGAGCATACAAACAGAAGCGTGTTTTCTAGCTTGCCAATCTTCTCTAAAAATGCAATCAGTCGTCCAATCTGATTATCAGTATGACTCAAAAAGCCAGCATAGCACTCCATCATGCGAGCAAACAATATTTTTTCGTCAGATGATAAGTCGCCATCCCATTTTTGTACTCCTTCATTGGGTGGTGCTAATTCTGTGTTTTTCGGTACTATTCCCATACTCTTTTCCCGCTCTAGCGTTTCCTCTCTTACTTTGTCCCATCCTTTGTCAAACTTTCCCTTGTACTTATCAATCCATTCTTTTGGTACGTGGTGCGGTGCATGGCATGCTCCAAAAGCAAGCCAAAGAAGCCATGGTTTCTCAGGAGCTACAGATTCATGATTGGCGAGAAACAAAATTGCCTTATCAACTAAATCAACACTTAGATGGTAGCCTTCTTCTGGTGTCTTTGGAGTTGCAAACGGGTGGTGGTCCCAGACCAAAGCGGGGTACCATTGATTGCAATCTCCTCCCATAAACCCATAATATCTGTCAAAGCCCATCATTTCTCCCACAGGCCAGCGGTCAAATGGTCCTTCTGGTCCTGTGTCCGTATCAGGAGTGTCGTGCCATTTACCAACGCAGTAAGTGTTGTATCCATATTGCCGTAGCATAGCACCGATGGCGGCTTTTTCTTTTGGCATTATCCCATTATATCCTGGAAAACCTGTTGCAGACTCTGGGATACTGGCCATCCCTACTGAATGGTGATTTCGGCCAGTAAGCAAACATGCCCTGGTAGGGGAACATAGCGCTGTAGTATGCCAGTTATTGTATAGTAGCCCGTTTGCCGCAAGATTGTCTATATTGGGGGTATCTATAGGGCCACCATAGCAACTCAGCCATCCATATCCTACATCATCTAGTATAATGTATAGAATATCTGGTGCATCAGCTGGAGCACGAATCGGTTGCGGCCACCATGGTTTTGATTCTTCCCAAGTACGTCCGATAGTACCCTTGAATTGAGAACTACTGGTGGTACTACTCATACATTTTTCTTGTATGAGATATATTTAACGTCTTGCGTCTACTGCCCTAGTACTGCCGCCATGTTGTTGTCTGCCAATCCTCCTCTCTGTCCTCCTTTCTTCAGAGAGCTTTTGGAGATTCCGATGCTCTTCTTCAATTGGGTTCACCATATTCTTTTTTTCATCTCCTTCATCTATGAATCCTTGAACGGCTTCTATATTTTATTATAGATTCTCGGAAGAAAAACAATAATGATGATTATTATTATTGTTCTGAGGAATATACGGCCAGCTAATTAAATAGATGGGTGTAGATAGGTGAATTAACCGCCACCAGGGTTAACAAAAATTCCTTGTTCTTCGCTATCCCTTATTTTATGCATAAAAGCATGTTTAAGATTATCTGCAAGATGATAAAGCTCTCTGTTATTATTCAGCTGATGTAGATGATTGATAGAAA
>JBQGBZ010000246.1:0-2127 GCA_052038215.1 Nitrososphaera sp. | reverse complement strand
TTTCAAAAAAGCCTTCTTACCCATGTCAACAAGATCTGTTTCTTTACCATGTATTGTTATTAGCCAGCCTCTGCCAAGGAAAAAGTAAATTGCGTTAGTATCAAGGTCTCTTATGTTTCTGTATCCAAGGTTTAAAAAAATCGTAAATATATGCTCTTTCAACATGCGAGCCTGCGGCTTTTTTGATCCATTTTCTACAGCTTTTATTGCCTCCTCGTCTAGGCAAAAGGACTGCTGAAGGCGTTCAAGGTCAGAACGAGAATTGATACTAGCAGTGGTAAGATCAATCCATAGCTTGTAACCCTCTTTTTTGACATAATCGGATAAATCAGAGGACGACCATTTGGCCTCTTCCTTTATTTCCCGTTCATTGTATAGAATGACTGCTGTGGTAGCCTCAGTAGAATCATCTTTTTGCTGCGTTGCTCAAAACTCCCCCAGATCTTAGGTAATGGATGATATGTGCTATAAGGTATTACAAAGAGCCTTGCTGAGATGATAGTAAATTGTAAAATATGTGGATATATAGCATGAACTAAAGAAGATATGAATATACATAAAAGAACATATGGATCGATTTACATTTTATAGAGAACGCTTATCTAAGAGAGTTTTTAAATAGCGTTAAATCGCTTATCATCACCATCTTCTCAAAATCGATGCGGGTTCGGTGGGATTAGGACTCCGCATGTAGATGGGTTCGGCACACCGAGCTTTATAGTTTTTCCTGCAAATGGCTATAGTTATTGTGCCACTTGAACGTCAAAACCTCGGTCTTTGGGTTTAGATGTATTATCTAGATCTTTCTTATGACGTAAAGGCGAGCACAAAGATGCTCCAATTTTGGACAGCCAAGCGTCCAAGAATGTGTCCAATATTGAAAAAGGTTTGATACAAAGCAAGCTTGATCGACCGAAGAGATTAGGAAATTAAGAGTACTTTCCAAAGTGCTATAGATGTTTCATCAAAAATCCTCTGGTTCTTTATGTGGCAAAGTCAGGTCTTTCTCGCTTCTCAAGGCAGCTGTTATGACATTAACATCCCATAACGAACAGCCTACTGCTATGATTAGTAGGTCTTCAGCCCTTGTAATAGTTTTGCATTAATTGGGACTATTCTTTCCTTCATCGCTTTTTTCAAAATCAAGACTTTCTTCAACCTTTTTCTGCACTTCCTTGTACATGCGGTATTTTTGCGTCCACTTTGAGAACACGATCCACTGTCTGATGCCGACTCCTAGCCATACTAGAAAAACCGCGCCTCCTATGATTGGGATGAATACCCCAACACCGGCAGTTGATTGTGACATTACGCCGATATATGCTATTATCGCCACGATGATGACAAATGAGAGGACCATTATGATTACCATCTTTTTAGTAAAATCCAGCTGGTGAATGACATTGTCCAGTATCTCAAGCAAGTTCTCGCGAGTAGTCCCTTCCCTGCGGTCTGTCATGTCACCCACCAGTTGATCCTCTCCTCTCCATTACAAAGAGGGCAGTAACTGTGTTACCTGTCCTTTTCATTTCTTTTTATCCTCGCTCCTTGGAAACAGTAATTCATATGGCTCGAATATCGCCCTAGCGATTTCTTTTCCCTTCTCCGAAACCCGGTATTTGATTATCCTGTTCTGCTCGCCCCATGGCTCTTCAAACCTGATTATCAGTCCCTTTTCCACCAGCTCGTCGATGATCGGTTTGTGCATGACGTTGTTGAGGCCGCAATAGCTCATTAGCTGGCTCTGGTTGAGCTCGCCAAATTCATTGAGGTTCAATAGGATGTCCTTCCTCATGTAAATCCGATCTCGATGTGCATGTACCAATTTGACTCAATTGCCATAGGCATTTTGCTGCATGGCTAGGATAGCCCTTAATTTGTTTCTATCCGCAGTCTATTAAGTATGCACGTAACTAAACTACGTAGGATGGGTAAACAAGGGTTAAAACAAAAAATCAGATTACTCTTGCCATGGTCAAGAAAAATGCCGTAGTGATCGCATCGGTTGTAATAGCTGGTGCTATCGTGGCTACGTACGTTCTATCAGGCAACATGAATATGGGAGTTGAGGGATCTGGAAATTCCATACAACAGCCTACTGCTACACCCATCCCTAGCAATTCAACA
>JBQGBZ010000245.1:0-1152 GCA_052038215.1 Nitrososphaera sp. | reverse complement strand
ACTATAGCCTGCAACCCATCTTTTTGCCACTCTGTATAACAAGCGCTCTATTAGATTGTCATTATAGTTGTGAGAATAGTGAGCAGGTTTAACTAGCATAATAGATAATTGTCGTCTCTATGATATAACCTTAGACATTAGACGAATGTCTTCCGCAAAAAATATCCAAAATTTTCAAAGGTAGTATTGCTACAAGTAGTACAATAGGTATATGGAAAATCTCTTTTCAATATTGCAACATTGAGAATTACAACCTATGTCCTGCAGTGTATGTCTTCATTTTTGCAAAGACATAATCTTTTATTGAGTTTATCTTAAGGATGCTGCAATGATGATGACGATAGTGGATATTCTAAAGGAGGCATGCCAACAGGTTCATGCGAAGACTAAGGGCCTTGCAGGAACTACTGGAGGTAGCAGACAGATGGGTAGAGGCGCAGGAGGCGATATATCTCGCAGAATCGACTTGATAGCTGAAGAGACTGCTATCAATGTTGTAAGAAAGCGAGGGATTGAAGCCACGATAATTGGCGAAGAGTGTGGGAAAATCGAAGGCAAAGAAGGCTACGTCATCATAGATGCAATTGATGGAACAACAAATGCCATCAGCGGGATACCTTTCTATTGTTGCTCAGTTGCCTATGCAACCG
This sequence comes from Nitrososphaera sp., assembly GCA_052038215.1. Classification (GTDB taxonomy): domain Archaea; phylum Thermoproteota; class Nitrososphaeria; order Nitrososphaerales; family Nitrososphaeraceae; genus Nitrososphaera. The sequence goes on along the minus strand of JBQGBZ010000245.1, from coordinate 502 downwards.
ACTTTTACCTGAGCGCGGTTGTTGATGCAGCCATAATTGATCTTGCAAGAGGTGATCTTTATTATGCTTCAAAAAATAAAGGGGCATTTCTAAATGGGGAGAGGATCTTCGTCAAGCAAGAATCCACTTCAGATTCTACAATTGGCATAAATGTATCGGGAGTCAAATCTGAATTGGTTGAGCGCCTTGCTCCAATCATTTCACAGGCTACTCATATCAGACAATTTGGTGCAAACGCGCTGGAAATGTGCTTTGTAGCACGAGGATTCTTAGATGCATACATTGACCTAAGATGCAAGATCAGGCCTACAGATGTCGCAGCTGGCTATCTCATAGCCAAAGAGGCAGGTGCCCAGATTTATTCAGACAACGGTTCAAAACTTGAATCTAACCTAGACGTTAAGACAAGGTTTTCCTATGCTGCAATGGCAAATGAAAAAATACGTGAACAACTAGTAACTCTTTTCGTAAGATAAACGTAAACAGGTACATATCAATTACT
>JBQGBZ010000244.1:0-2971 GCA_052038215.1 Nitrososphaera sp. | reverse complement strand
TCTTTCAGCTTTATCCTGCATATTATGGCTAGACCCTGAGTATCGCATTTAAAGCATCTAAGAGCCTCAAGAACATCGACTCTGTTAGCATTCAAGCCAAAGATTTGCTTCCATGCAGCTTCATAGTTGAACTCCATTGTTATACGTCTCATATGTCATTATTCCACCACCCGTATGTTGTTGTTAATACTACAGTTTCATCTCTATTAACAATGTGCCCCCTATGTGGGGTATAAAGGAAAAATGTCGTTAGTTCATATACAATCTATGGAAGAAAAACAAAAACATCAAGACAAGCGACAAGAAAAGCACCAACAGCCCATTGAATCCAGTCAGGGTATAGTAAGGCATAGAGAGATTCCATTATGGGGTTGGATAGTAGTTATCGGATACATGCTGTTAGTAGATAATTTACCTTCATGGGAGTATGAAGGATGTGCACTAGTTACAGGCTGGTTTGCAGCTGGTGCAATGTGTGTAATCAATTATAGGTCATGTGGAAGATACCACTGCAAAATAACTGGAGTTGGATTTTTTGGACTTGGCATATTAGCTATTCTAGACACAGTCGGAGTGATTAATATAGCAGCCTGGGTTATTTGGAGTATACTATCTGCTGTCCTTGCAGTTGGGTTTGGTCTTGAGTATAGATATAATTCCAAAATGGGTTCATGTTATGTTGTTGCCTGCGATTCGAAATGCGAATCCCAATAACAGGGATTATGAATTCTCTATGAATAATTATGATTATGCCAGTACCTCAAACTACGTACCAGCTTCTCTTAGAGCCTAAACTTTCGATTACAGGGATTGCAGTATATACAGAGATGTGCCCGTCGTTCTTCGTTGTTTCCATGCGACGAAATGATTCATAGAAGTCCAACTGCAAAGCCTACAGCCATAGCCGCCAGTATCAAGGCACTAATCTTGGGCAGGTATTTGGTATATTGAATAACCTTATGTTGGATATGGGAGTAGACTTTAACAGCCAGTACAGTTACTCCTATCAATCCAACTGCTACAGCCGTAGCATAGGCAACCATCAAGAATAACGGGTTAATGCCGCCAACGGCCAATGTCAATATTACAAATTCCTCCTCATGGGCAAATCCCAATACCAACGCAAAAGCTGCTATTGCTGTTAAAGTTGGCAATGAGCGTTTTTGATGAAGATGCAAATGTATATGATTTCCCTCCCCGTTATGCCAGTGTGGGTGTTCATGCTCAAGCTGTTCTGTACAATCATGATGTAAGTGTCCATGTTGGGTTTCAATCAAATCCTCAGTCTTTTCCTTCCAGAATAAGTAGGCCAATATTGCTAGGGCAGCAGCAACAGCATAATTCAAGTAAGTTTGAGGTATCTGTACAAACATAGTTACAAATATGAAGGCCGCCACGACAGCAATAGAAGATAGAAAGTGTGCACCTGCAAGTATGCTTGAGCTCGTGAGGCTGCTCAGTAGCGGTCTTTTATTTCTGATTGAGTAAAGTACTGCTACCGTCCAACCATGCGAAGGATTTATCCCATGTAGCAATCCAAAAGTGATTACCCCTAAGAATACTAATGCAGCATCCTGCACAGAGTTATCGTTACAACTAAATTATATCTAAATGTTATCTGATGATGGGGTAGTAGTGGTAATAGTATATTCGCATAACCCAAATCAGCTAAGAATTTTCATTGTTTATCTATATATGCTGTGTCTCTATGACGTCGCTGCTCGAATTTTAGCATACACATTAGTTATCATCAGAGCCTTAGATTCCCATGGAAGCCGCTAATAACCAACAAAGCGGATAAAAGCAAGCATATTCTTATTTTCCCGAGTTGTTCCTTAGTAAAGCGGAATGGAACTATTTGTGACTGCTAACTCGGAAGTCAGAGAAGGTTATAACCGAGTTATCAAATCGAGACTTCTAAAGAAGTTAGAGGTTTTAGTAAACCGAGAGCTGCCAGTACTGATTGAAAAGGGATAATAATATCTGTACGTTACAGAATTTCGTAACGGCAGCATTACAGAAAAAACTGTAACTGAGAAGAAGTGAGGCATAGTCCGGTTAGGATACCGCCGCAGACTGGCTGTAAACGAACATCTCACGACAATATTTTAGAGAAAACCACAACAAAAAGTGGGCCGGGGATATTTGGACTCCCGACCTCAACAACTGACGCAACTGCCTTCACCAAGTATCTCGCTTCTTGTGTCTCTCTCAGTTCTCACAGTTGACTTCGGGGTCTGGGTCACTTAGACAATGGTCAGTGCCTGTACCGCCATCTAAATTGTCATTATCCACTACTTGGTCAATTCCGTCTAACAAGTCATTATCAGCTTCGCCTCTTAGAATGTCATTGCCTTCTTCACCTTCTACAACGTCATCACCGTCGCCGCCAGAGATTCTGTCATCACCATCTCTGCCAGCCATGGAGTCTCTATCAGCATTACCTTGCATCTCGTCGTTACCTTCGCTACCGTACATGATTTCACTACCGTCGCCCCCAAACATAGAGTCTTCACCAGGGCCACCGATCATTCCGTCATGACCTGAGTCGCCAAACAGGGTGTCATCACCAGCATCACCACAGATATAGTCGTCTTCATCTAATCCTTCTATTCTATCGTTTCCTCCAAGACCTGAAATGATATCTGTATCATCTGTACCAATTAAAGTGTCATCACCATCGGTACCCACTATCGTAGCAGGTACTCCACCGCAGGTAGCATCACTACCAGCTGTAGGGGGGAAGGTATAGTTGGAAGTTCACCTAGCTCTTCATCTATTATCCTGTCCACGTTTTCTTGCACGTCAACTATTATCCTATCTGCTAGTGAGTCATCATTATCATCATTGCCGCCAATAGATGTAGCAAATGCTGCTGTTATTGGGCCACCTGTGCCCAATATAGTCATTGCAACAATTAAGATAGTAAATCGTGGAGTCTTTGTTATCATATATTTTCGTATAAGGTATG
>JBQGBZ010000243.1:0-5511 GCA_052038215.1 Nitrososphaera sp. | reverse complement strand
AGGTATATGCGAAGGCATTAGGTTCGCTGAATATTGATGATGACGGGATATATACCCTGTTGATCATATTGTGATTAGCAGATTATTTATTGTACGTGGGTGGATGTTTCTATATTAGACTCTACCCTTCCTCTCTCAGATAATATCCGGCATCAGCGAGAGTGGTGACCGTTACCCTGCCTTTCTGTAAGAGTGAGTTGCCAGAAAATCGGGTTCTTCCAATTGCTATTGCTTCATGGCCAGTATTTAGCAATATCACGAGCTCATTTTCAGCCAGCGCCTCAGATGCCTCCAGTATAGATTCACCCATTATATCTCTCCCATATAACACCAGCTTTTCTGCTTTCTCACTTACAACAATGTAAAACTTATTTCTCTTACCATAGCGTGCAAAAAGGTCCGCACCAGCTATTGAAGGAATGAATTCCTTTCTCAACTCACCAATCGCAAGGCCTAAACTGTAAGGACTAATCATACCAGCCATCAACAACAATTTCTCGATCTTTTCATTAACAAGGCATACCACGATTTTTTTTTTCGTGTCATCTTTTTGAAGTACAAGGACCTTGTCCTTAAAAAATTCAAAAGCACCCCATCTGTCCAATGCTCTGTTTATCTTCGTCCTTTCATTTCTATTGGGCTTGCAATATATCAATTTACTCTTAACTTCGCTATGAAAAAGCCTGTTGTGTCATGTAGGTGTGGATAGAATCGCCGTGCATTGTTCAACTGGTCACCAAATACCATATCACCAAATCGTACGAGTCCGCTGCTACCATAATTCATCGGCTCAACTGTAATATTATGATAATTTTGCAAAAGCCTTTCTATGACCAATTCATTTTCTTCAGGAGCAAATGAACATGTCGAATATACAAGTATGCCACCGGGCTTGACAGCTCTTACGGCGGATTCTATCATTTTCTCCTGTACTCTAGAACATTGATCCACATCTTCTGGCGTATGACTTGTCTTTCTTGTGGGATCTTTAGCTATTACTCCTTCGCAGCTGCATGGCGCGTCAAGCAGGACTCTCTCAAATTTCATTTCAAACAAGCCTGCTCGCACCGCATCCGTCTTGAATACGGATGTATTATAGACTCCGCAACGAGCAAGGTTGAATAACATTGACCTTGCCCTCCTGGCGTTTGGCTCGAGTGCGATTACAATTCCACTATTATTCATTCTTTGGGCCATAAACGTTGTTTTGCCGCCTGGTGCAGCGGCGACATCTAGTACAGTTTGACCAGGGGCAACATCCAATGCTTCTACTGCGATGCAGGAGCTTAGATCTTGGATGTAGTAGTGTCCAAGTAAGTACTCAATAGTTGCGCCAGTCGCAAACGGCGCTTTTGTAACAGCAAAGACCTCAGGGATTACCGTAGTTTTCAATTCAAATCCTTTTAATTGCAGCCTTTTCACAAGGTTTGCTGCATGAGTCTTGAGCGTATTAGCTCGAATATATTGCGTGGGCGAAATTTCCATCTTTGACAGAAAACCATCCACATCTGGCACATATTCTAGAAAGCGGCTTACAAGCCATTCATCGTATCCGTACTTCGCAGATAAGTTGGCAGACTGCGGCGATTTCGAAAATATTATTGTCAATATTACTAATATTGTTATTCTCCCATTCAATTATTATATATTTATGTACTAGATCAGATACAAGTTAGAGATTAGCTGTTTGACACTCTCACATGATCCAGCAAAATGAGACTTTTTGATAGCTTTCTGCGCACTCTGTGAGGTCTTGTCAGAGATTTTGTGTGTGTCACTGGCGATCTATAGACAGCTGTATATATACATACACGAGAAATAGATTTTCTACTTGAGTATTGTAGAGCGTAGTTGTTGGGGAGACCTTCGATGTTATTATCAGTTCTTCAATATTTTGTGAGTCATGCTCGTTGGATATCTTTGCTATGTCTATCTTCAGCAGATCCGTCCTGCAGATATAAAAAAATCATTTCACTTACCGCACTTACAAAATATTCGTAGAATACTATGAAGCAATTGCTAACCAGAACTATTAAGTAAATGCCGAACTATCCTGTTTTTGCAGAATAAAACAGCAATAGTAGTTGCTATAACCTCGCTTGCCTGAGTGTCCATAAGCTATTGCAGTTTGACTATTTGGTAATCGCGGGCTTCATCGGTAACCCCAATATGAAAAAAATGAATATGAAATCTATGTCTACCATTTAAATTCATTAGTGGCCAGGTGTCTCTTAGCAGATGCATCCAGACGACCTTAAGACAATGTGGCTGTGCTGCGAATGCAAGCGCAATTTTCTTTTTCATTCAGACGTGGAGGATCACAAGAAGGAATTCAACCATTCTAAGGTGATGCTCTGCAGCATCTCCGAAAGAGGGAGATCGTCAACATTGTTCATACGTGGTCGTATCTCTCTTGTCTTTAAACTTGATGGGAAACCCTCCAGAATTGTAATAGAGTATCAATACTATCCCTCAGACGGTTCTATTGACTATGTCGACGTCCGATTTACAGACAAGCAATTACAATCAAAGGTAGAAAGCAACCCTGCTCTGATGAAAAATATAGATAATTACCTCCGCAAAGTTTTGAATGAGAGATCAGGCAAACTTCATATTGATCATTAAAATTGCTTTTTAGGGTATGTAATACGCTTTTGAATAATCTAGTAGTCGGATCAGGATCCGGTAGAGCAGCAGCAGGAGCAGGAGCGGCGACATTTTTCATGTCTTATTGCTGATTTCTTGTCCATCTCAATTTTAGGATGTGTTTGTATAGCTGATAGTTTAATCAGTGTCTGCAGTCGCTAAGAGAAGGCGTGCCTAAGAATAATAGGAAACGTTAACCAAATGAAGGTTGATGGTCTTTTATGCAAGTAGTGAAGTGGTCAAGGGAAGCATGACTGTGGCTGGCCTGTCACCATTATTCTACTTATGCTTCGTTAGAAGTTAATATGATGCTATTTTGCTTTATGTACAGATATATGTTTTTGATTCCCTAATTCTAATAAAAAAATTGATATGAATATCTAACCCTGAAATGAATGCCCCAGCTCTAGTAAACATCTCGAGTGAAAATTTTCTGTGCTCTAAAATCTTGCTTAAATGGAATCACTAAATATTTATCAACACATTAATTGTCCCACGGAGCTGAAAAGATTTTCGAGAGACAACTTAACGTCACGCTATGTTTGTCATGCAAGAATAATTTTACTACATATATGTTCTATCTATTCAGTTGTATTCGTCCGTTTTGGGAGGTGCATCCTCGAATTGGTTATTATTCGTTGTCTTCCTCTTCCTCGTTGTCGTCATTGGCTTCCTGGTTTGTGGATTGTAAGTGTGATTGTGTTACTTTATCATTATCGTTTATTTCTATGCTCCCGCTCTGACAACCAAGGATAATTACTAGGTCATTGTCTATGTTGACATTAGTAGCGATCTGAGTCAGGGCTTGCACTGGATTATTAGCAACTTTATCTCCAAGGTTAACCTCATTGTCGTCAATGGCTTCTTGGTTTGCAGAGCTCATCGTTGTCTGTGTTACTTCGTCTTCATCATTAACTTGGATGTGTCCGTCATCACACCTTCCCACTACAACATCATTATCTTCATTGATATTAGTACCGCTCTGGAATGACCCTTGGTCTATTCCGTTAGTAGTCGTTATGCCGCCGCCTAGCCTGTTCCTATTTTCTCCCTGCATTCCGGATTCGATGTTTGCTTGAAGTATTTTTTCTAAGTACGATATATTTTCAGAAGCATATGCTTCAGCAGGAACAAACGAGGATATTGGTGATCTTGCCGACATCACAGCCAAAAGTGCTATGACTATCAACAATAGTGCATAGGACCTAGGCAGAGCGTTCTTATTCACATCGTTAGGCCTTAATATCTGCAAGTTTATATGTTAATAGTAGCCTGTCTCGTAAGCTTATCTCAAGAACAATGATACTAGAATTATGCCTAGAATAGTTTAGTTATCGGAAAATATACCATATGAACTTACGACGTGCGAGTCGAAGCATAAGATGTGAAACATGCAATTCATAATTCAAAAGTAAGGTGTTACAGGTTGGCAAATAATATATTGCTTCATAGTTAGCGCATTGATTCCTCATTTTCTGTCAGTTACAGATTCTGCATTAAATTTTGCAGGAGAATGACATATTGACCTACTCAAGGGACGCAGAAAATTGGATGAAAGATTATAAACAAAACAAAAAGAAAGTAGTAGTTTTCTGTTTAGTCAATGCTAAACAGAAACTTATTTTTCTTGTCCTATTCGACTACGTTGGAAATGCTATGCCCCTCAAGCCTAACGATCCCTGTAGATTAGAGAGTATTTCATCTGCGCTTGACTGTTGTTGTTCATCGCTGCTCTCTGTTTGTTCATCACCCTGTGGTTCTTCGCTGCTGCTTGTTTCTTCATCTTGTGGTTCTGCTGCTGCTACTGCTGCTGATTCTGCTGATTCGCCATCATTCGGTGGTTGTATTTCTCTTGATGACAGCTTTTTGAAGTCAAATTCCATGTTGTCTACCCTGTATGTTACACGTGTGCCCGAGTCGATTGTGTCTGTTGCCTGTCTTCCACAGTCATCGCCTCCTTCAACTGCGTGGTTTCCACTGTCGACTAGCTCAGTTACCTTCCTCCAATTATTAGTCATATCTCCGTCATCTATCCAGAGTTCAAGCTTGACGTCGCCATTTGGTAGATCATAGACTACAAATTTCATACCGATCCACCTGTTATCGCCGAGACTGCTTAAGGCATCGACTTGTGCAAGCCTCTTTGTATATCCATCGTTGAAGTGGTAGAGCTTCTTCTTGAAGAAGACGTTTCCATCTATGGCGGTCATACCATAGTACCCATATGCTTGGCAACCATTATCGTCGTGGTAGCTTGGTCCGTGCCTTGCAATCATTGTGAACTGGTCACTTCCTGAAACAGCTCTGAAGTAGCCTGTCATCTCTGTGTTTGTCCAAGAACCTGATGGAGAGTCGACGTGCATTCTTATCCCGTGTTCCTGAGTACCTGATGTTGCATCTACATTCCATACTCCACTTCCGCGATAGCCAATAGTGGTACCACTATACATGCTCAGATAGAAATCGCCATCAGATGTGGGATCTTCTTGTTCAGATATGTACCAAGTTGGACCACCGGATGCCGTTGCATAAAGCTCGTCTATCCCGAAGGGATCTGTGCCTCCTCCTGGTGGTACTTCTTCTCCTGGTGGTGGTACTTCTTCATCTTCTTCTGCTGTTGTGATAAATGACCATTCAGTAGCTGCAAGTGCGTTACCAGCTGCATCTGTTATTGCTGAAGATAGTGAAGCGGTGTATCCAGTTTCAAAAGCAAGGTTATCAGATGGTGTAAATGTTGCAGTGAATGACTCTTCATCATAAGCCACTGTTCCTTCTACTGCTGTATTGTCTTGATTTAGTGTAAATGTGGTGTCATCTACTCCCTGTACTGCCTCACTGAATGTAGCATTAATGGATGTGAGTATA
>JBQGBZ010000242.1:0-3820 GCA_052038215.1 Nitrososphaera sp. | reverse complement strand
AGAAGACGATAGTATTTATCACGCATAACATACTGGAATCAGTTGTTCTGGGGAATAAGGTCGTCGTTTTTACAAGGAGACCTGGCACCATTAAAGAAGAGATAACTGTGAATTATAAAAGGCCCAGGCTTCCTGAAGATGAGAACCTGCAGCCTTATTATAGAAAAGTCATTGACTCGATAAAAGGCGAGGTTACTGACAAATATGTTAAGGAGACCTTGTAGGTTACCCGCGTCAAATTTATGACTGCTACGGTATTGTTGAAGCTTACCCCTCACAGTCCTTTGCAAATCATCCTCCGTCCTTGAAAGTGATAAACTCATTTGACGCGGCGAGCAGTACGAAAAGGATCAAGGCCAAAAAAGGGAGACTGAGAGGTCAGATAATGATGACGCGCCGCATAAATTGCAGTGTTTGACAAATTAGCAAACAAATTATTAATTACTAGCTTATATCTGGCATGAAAAAAGTTAGATAGAAAAATTGTCAGAACAACAAAAAAAACGAGGTTCAAATATATGGTATTTATTACCCATATTTTTTGGACTTGTGGGTGGAATGGCTATGTTTTTTGTACTTAAAGACGAGAATAGGCAGTTAGCGAAAAATGGTGTTAAACTTGGAGCGATATTGACAATAGTACCGATATTGATAATAGTTTTGCTGTGGTCGGTGTTAATTGCATCACTGCTATCTGATTTAACAACAACAACAGCAGCAGTAGCAACGACAACACCAATACCTGATTCTGGTTTATTCCTTCCATGATCAAAGCGACCTGATGGCATGGGTATAGCGAAAGGATACTTGCGGCAGATAATATAAGACGAGAAAGGACTTTATTTTTCTTATATTAAGGGCGAAAATGTCCTCTTTACTGCTAGCATTATTCTGACAAAAAAAGTACCAATGATGATCTCATTGCTTGAGCTGCAATAGTAGATCAAGACCTGATGCGAAACTATTGGGAGAGGTCAGGAGCACCTGATCTGCTATCTTGGCAGCTTGCAAAATAAAATCCACAGGGTTGGCTTCATATTCTGACCAATCAAGTCCTATAAGTGAAGCTGACTGACGATTCTTTTCAGAAGGAACCATAACTACTGCGATGACATTGATACCATGAGACCTAGCAAGGTCAGCTATCTCGCCTAAGTCGGAAAGAGATGATATGGATTGAGTTACAAGAGAGTGGGGATTAACGTCAAGCTTATTCCTTATTGATTTAGCGGAGTCATTCTTGACCTTTGCTGGGCATGACAGATCAAGTTTGATATTAAAGTCATAGCCATAATTCTTAAGCATTTTGACTGCCGTACTTGGCCGCAAGCCAGAATCTCCTGACTTGTCTGCGGGCTCATCACCCATTAAGAGAAGTACGCTCTCTGCGCCTACAAGAATTGCATCCGACACAGTCTGACATAAAGAAGGGAAATTGCGATCGCGTACCCTTATACTGCAGCTCAGCCGTGCTTCTGCGTCTATATGTTCTTTGATGTACCTGGCAGCCGTTACGCTCGATAGGCGAGGAATGCCAAGAACGGAATCTGTCAGGTGGATCCCGCTTACAAGCCCATGAAGCTGTAAAGCGCGATGTGACATTTCCTGTATATTGCCCTTTAGCTGCCCAAGATCAAACCTTTCTCCTTTCACAATCTTTGGCGGGTTCAGCTCATAGGCTACCTTAATTGTGTCGCTACACACTACAATACTGAAAAACATATTCAGGTCTTATTAAATGCGAGGTTGCTCGCAAGGGTTTCAGAGCATATATTGGTCCAACATCATTCAGAGAGCTGTTGAGGAAAGAGCAAATTCTCTCATTTTTGAGAGCCGCCCTCGTAGAAAGGCCGTACCTGCCAGCAGATGCAGAGTTAGCAATACCTTCTGCAGTGCTTGTAATAATACATTACCACAAAAACACACCCTATGTGTTTCTGACTAAGCGCAGTTCAAAACTGAAATCACATACAGGCGAAATATCTTTTCCTGGAGGTAGGTATGTTGAAAGCGACGGCACCTTGCTTGGGACTGCCTTACGAGAAACCGCAGAAGAAATTGGGATTGTATTCAATATTGATCAGATAATTGGCTGCCTGAGCGCAGTGCGGACTATGACATCAAATCACTTTATTGTACCTTTCGTAACTGTGCAAGACATGTTACCTCAATACAGGATTTCAGCAAGTGAAGTGGAAGCAGTAATTGATGTTCCGCTCTTTGAAACACTCCAAAGCATTCAGGTGGACACTGAACATTATCACATTACCAAAAATGCATTTAAATTTACTTACAAGAAAGATGTCATATGGGGAGCAACTGCAAGGGTATTGAAGCAGTTGAATGATATTCTCCTCAGATCCTCTTGATATTCTAAGATTGCAGCTTGTTGTATCTATGTTCTTCTCACTCATCTGCTCATCTCATATCCTCTGCAAATCAGAATATCATTATAGTCGCATATGGGCTAACGGGCCCGGTGGGCTTCGATCCCACGGCAACTGGCTCCGGAGGCTTGCGCTTCCTTTCTAAGGGAACAGCGCCCTATCCTGACTGGGCGACGGGCCCTACTTGCGAGTTTAAATCTTCTCTTATATGAAACATACCTGCCACAAATGGCGTACATAATGTTGTTTAGTGCTTTTCACTACCTGCATAGTATCATCTGATAGGTACGTCTAATAGGTACATGCTGGCTCTTGTTTTTATCTTTTATTTACGATCCTGAATGCGAAAAGCAAGGGCAGAATTCTCTTGAACACATACTCTAATTTAGGTTGTAATGCCAATATTATTATGATAGCTGAAGAGCAGGATCGCCCGATAATTGTGTCAAAGGTAAAATATCTTGGCTCCTCTCTTCTGCCCTCTCCAATAGAACTAGAAGCCACGATTGTGCTATACCACAACAGAATGCATATTCCCGAGCTGGATGCGACAATTTCTATGGATAAGGTATCTCAAGTTGAACTAGCAAAAGGGAAGGATCTGCCGTCGGAAGCCATTGTGATGTTTGGAGTAGTCGGTCTAATAGTAGAGAAGGAGAGCCCCTATATGATGATCAAGGTTGTAGACAGCCCTGACAGCTTGCTATTTAAACATGAGAATATGAAAGTTGCGGAAAGGTTAGTAAAAGGGATAAAAGCAACCCACCACCTCCAATAAGAATATTATATTGTTTTGAGAAAAACGACATACAATATATGTTATTTTAACTGATTAACGAAGTTAATTGAATGCTACTTGAATTTTAAAAAGTTTTTTATTGTAGAGATGTGTTAACTGTATATATGTACGCAAAACTTTGCAACATTGAGGTTCTGCCCAGCTACATCAAGGAAGTCGCTGTGGGAGACATCTTGACGATACAGGCACTGATCACAAATGCACTTGACTGGCATTATTTTTATGAAAAGGTGTCTAATATTAGAATTGGAGACAGAACTGATTTTACGGTGATTACTCCAGAAGGTGAAAGGGTAAGTGGCTTTGGCAACATTCTTGAAGTTGACAAATGGAGCAATCGCGGTCAGTATGGATTTAAGGTTAAGATAAATGTCAAAAGGCAAAAATCGCTGTCCGATAGAAGAACAAGAAGTTCTACCAAAGACAAACTTTCACCAGTGCAATCTGAAAATGAGCTGGATACTTTTGCTGAGCCCGCATCAGTTATGGGTCCGTCTGCTCGCCTCTTAACTACTGCTGCAGCTCCTAATTCTCCAAAAAATACAACTACGGTGGTAACGGCTCAGGACATAGATTCATTCCAAGAGATGTTAAGAGAGTCTCTTGCAATGGATATAACATAGTAGCCGGTTAC
>JBQGBZ010000241.1:0-8579 GCA_052038215.1 Nitrososphaera sp. | reverse complement strand
GTTCCTCATCAATTTCTTGTAGGGCGATTGCTTTCCTGCAAAAAATAGGAGATAGTCGTCATACATCCTTTCCTCTTATGTTCTTCATCTTCTCCTTCTTCTCCTTCTTATTCTTACTACTCAATTCTTTGAGGATAGGTGGTATGGCATTATTATCCTCGTCTCTGCTACCAACTGACCGCTGAGGTAACCTTGATTCAATGTGTTTCGGGCAGCCGGAATGTAATCTCTTATTAGGAGAGAAGGATTGATAGGTTCTGCAGATAAAGAAGTTATTTTCTCTCTATTGGATTATTCTCCCGAAATGACCTAGGTTTTTTTCAGTCCTTGAATAATCTCTCCAATAGACTTGACTGTTTCAGCCATCCCATCAAAAATGTTCTTTCTTCTAACAGCCGCTATATTCAAACTTACACTTCTAAATTTGTATCTAGATATCATCCTTCCTATCTTTGTGATACATTCGTCTGGGGTTCCAGCGACTGCAAATTTATCAACAATTTCATCATCTATGAGGTGGTCTATCTCCTTGGGATACTGAACTCTTGGCGAAAAGTACCAACCTTTGGCTCTTCTCACAGCATTGCTGATTTTCTGCACTTTAGCTTCATCTATTAACAAATCAGATGGCTTTAAGAGTGCCAAGTAATACGCTGCGTACAGCTTCACACTTTGCTTTGCTAACACACCATCTCTTGAAGCACATATAGTTAATCGCGGAGCTACCTCTATAGTGTCGAGATCCCTTCTAGCTCTTGCTGCTCCTTCTGAAATCCAACCAAGATAATTCATGAGCTGTCGGTCAGAAATGTATCGAGCTCCAATTACAATTATGTCTGCTATCTCACCGGCTAACTTTGCAACCTTTGGGCTCCGAGTTCCGATGAGGATTGGCACGGCATGATGTGGGGGAAACTCTAGCCTCATTTCTTTAGAAGACAACTCATAAGCATTACCTTGGTAATTAACGACTTTCCCTGCCAACAATTGTCTAATAATGTGAATAGCTTCTCGAATTGTTGGCGCAGGTGGCGACCGTATTACCCCAAGCTTTGCGATACCAGCACCAGCTCCTATCCCTAGGAAGGCTCTACCATCTGATATTTCATCCAGCGTTGATATAGCTGCCGCGATTACCGCAGGATGTCTCGTATAAGGATTTGTTACAAGGCTTCCTATTTTTATCCGCTTAGTGACTGTCGCACATAATGCCTGTAACTCATACGTATCTGGATAGAATATGACATCAGATATTCCGAGTCTATCGACACCTGAGTCTTCTGCAATCTGAGCTAGCTTCATGACTTCTTTTGTTTTGAGAATTGGTGTTATTTCTGCTTCAAAAATAGGCACCATCATTACAATTAGGGTTACCTACACCATTAAGACTTCGATTCTCTTCATATGCAAAAGATCCCACAGCTCACTCATGAGTTTTAATAAGGAATTTGCTCTTAATCTCCTCTCGAGAAATACTTCTACTATGCACCCAATCACAGTAGTAATACGATCTTTTGTGCCGAATCATGTCAGGTCTGAAAACACACTGAGATCGATACTGTGATATAAGTAAATTAATACAGAGATACAAAGGAGTCGATATAATTTGCTTATTCCATTTTATTCTGATGATATTGCGGAATATTCTATGACAATTTGTGACTTAACGTCTCATGCTAAAAAATGCTTCACCCACTGCGTTTTAAATTCAGTTTGACTGGTCTAAAAGTGTATGATGGGAAGACGCAACCTGATCTTTTAAGGCGCCCCGCTAGTCGTTTATTCTTTACAAAGAAGGCGAATACCAACTTTAGCTATAAATTCAAACAACGAATAATTGATGTTTTCAATTTTTTCCCAGAGCTTCAAGATGAGGTTGTTTATGTAGGGTGGATAGCTCCTCGAGGTTGGGCGAGAGGAAGTTGTAGTTATATCCCTTCTTTTGCCAGTACCCCCGCAAATGTGAAATTGAAAATTAATTTACAACCCAATGAGAGAAATTTTACCATAGCACATGAGTTCACGCATCTCCTACAGGCCAGAAAAAAAGAAGAACTGCACATACCTAGGAGTGAGAGGGCTTGTGATGTTTGGACACTGACTCGGCTGCCGATAGAATTGCTTGACGACTATCCTAGCTACCTGGGCAACTATCTCATGCGTAAGCGTTGGGATACTATAAAGATGAAAGTTAGAGAACTCGCATTTAGTGCTATTGAGATTAGAAAGACCAAAAGACAATACATAGTGTGGCTGGAAGATGAAATAAGAAAGTTGTAACACATTATTTGCTCACCTGGTGGAATTGTCGGATTATATCAATAGCATTCTTGCCTATCTAGAACTTTTATGCATCGGAGACTGGTAGAGGCAGATTATTATATTATTTGTAGTTAGGGCGATGGTGAAGAGGCAGTTACAACAATTGTGCCTCTGACACCTTCCTCTACATGAATTGTACACAAATAGTTAAAACCCCTTCTCCATCAAAGCGGTATTGCCAAAAACCGTTAGGTCCAATAAAGCCACTGCCCATTGCTATTACTTCTGATGATCTCGTGTTTGTTTGGTTGCTATTGCTAGCAGATGAATTTTCAGGAATTATGCTGCTGGTTTCTGTACTATTCAACGCCGTGATTTGGTTGAAAACACCCACAACATTATGGGGAAGATTTGAAGGGTTAGACCATCTTACTTCAATGCCAGTATCTATCCGTATTGTTTTGGTATGACCATATTCACATTTGCATGTTCAAGATCATATCAGTTGTTATTGAAACATCTGTAAGAGAACGGAAGTGCTGCGCTCTTTCTTCTGGAAGGACGCCGGTGTTAATGAGCACAGAACCGATGACCAAGAATGCCCCAGTTATAACAAACAATGGAAGCAAACCTCTAAAGCCTTTTCGCAAATGCAAACACAATTTCATCATCTGTACGCACATATAATTGCCATGAGCTACGTCTCGGCGTAGACATCATGGCTAGCACTTCTGTTTAGAGAATCTTAGTTGACTACTCTTCTGTCTGAGGAACTACTGATGGAGATATTTCTGCTGTGATATCAAGTGGGATACCCCACTCTCAAATTTGAGCAATGTGATATGTAATTTACAGAGATCATAAAAGAAAGCGAGCAAACCATTTACTTGCAAGTTGTGCAACCATATCAAGCTTGCCAGGTTCTTCAAACAAGTGTGTCGCCTCCGGAACAATCACAATTTTCTTCTCTCCTTTTTCCGCAGATAATTGGTGTAATCTATCAAATGCTTCATGATTCATTTGTATAACGGGTGTATCATACCCCCCTACAATGAGAAGGGTTGGTGCTTTGACTTGGACTAAGTATGGGTCTGCTAGATCTGGTCTACCTCCACGAGAAACAATTGCTTGTATTATATTCGCTCTTTTAGCAGCTGCTGCCAATGCTGCAGCTGCTCCTGTGCTAGCTCCAAAGTAACCCACCTTTTTTTGAATAGCGTTATCAACAAGAGTGTGAAATAACCAATCTGTTACATCTATCAGCCTGTTAGTGAGTAATCCTATGTCAAATCTTAGATGCCGGGTTTGCTCGTCTATTACCTCTTCCTGTTCTGTCAAGAGGTCAAAGAGTAACGTACTCAGACCTGCATCTTGCAATACTTTTGCGACATATCTATTTCTCTTGCTATGCCTCCCACTTCCACTTCCATGGGCAAATAGCACTATCCCTTTTGATCCTTCTTTGAGAGTCAAGTCACCTGAAAGAGACAGAGTACCAATTGGAATCTGAATGGTCTGATGAGGAGCTTTATCTTTCATTGTCATGAGCTCCACAACCCTTACACTTTGCAGCTGGGCTCTTGATACTAAGGCCAAACTCCTCAGTCGTGACTCCGACCACAGAATAGTAAGGCCTTTGACATGGTCCATATATGAAATACAGACGCTCTATTTCCTTCCTTGAGTTCAACATAGCGTAATTAGTGTTGCACTTAGATAAGAGTGCCATATGAAGGTGTAGCAGAGAAAGCTAAAGTTCAAAAAGCACATCTTGTCTTGACACTGGCAGTTTTCATCCTTCAAGGTGAATGGATATGTTTTATGCTCTGTCAAGATTAACTTCCAGTCAACTAGAATATGCTGCTAGGTCTTAGATCATGTTTTCAACCTTGGTTCTAAAGGTGCTAGTAAATATTCTTTTAATTGTGAAGGGTAGATCTGGATCTTCATGATACAATTTAACAGTAATCAATGTAATTACCGATCCGTATGCCTTAAGTATCGCTTATGCATAGATTATTGCAGCGTCAAGAGGTAAATAAAAGAGAAATGCACAACGAGCCAGAAGATAAGAATCTGGATAGAGGAAGGTTGGCCGCAACAAGATGGCTGCCAATGAGTGCAATAGGTGCTGCTATTCCCTTTGTGATCGGAGTCATAATGAGACTTCCTGTAGAACAGGTTTTGATAGCTGCAGCAATGACGAGCACACTGGTATTTAGCGGTCTTTGGATGCAGTCGTACGGTAGAGAAAGACAATATAAGAGTGCGCCATAGTAAGTCCCCCATTTTTTCTCAAGTTTTAGGTTTTTATATTATTTTTATTGTTATGTTATTATCACAATGGTCAATTCTATCTTTTCAGAGATGTCTTGATGCTAAGCTAAGGATAGTCGTTGCCCTATTCAGCAAATTTTGCATTATAACTTTAATTGCATATTGTTACATAAATGTAGGATTCTTTTAATATCGCATTAGTAAAATTATGGTCCTGCTGACCATGGATGGTCGAGTAAAAGAAGCCGTCATTGCTAAGATACACGAAACAATATCAAGTACTGACGAAATTCTAAAGATTCAACAGATGTTACGGCACATGCCTGTAACCAGCCTCGATGATTTTGCTTTCGGTATAGCTGTTGGACGTATTTACAACTCATTTCACTATCAGACGAGACGAACATTGAAACGCAATGCAACTAAGGACGAATTTGCAGAATTTCTAGACATTTTGGCTAAGCGAGCCGATGCAATCAAAAACGCCTTAAAACAGCAGTAATAATTATCTCCTTTGTCTGACAAATTATACTTTTTGAAAGAATCAGTATACGAGAAAAGGAACTTCAAATAAACCTATAAAAAGCAAGATTCAATTTCATCCCTATTGCGCAAATCAATTGTGTCGTATGCAGAACGTAGATTCCATACTGCTTAGCGAAGAGAACCTAAAGATTATAACTACAAAGTCTATGATACAGCTCTCGGAGATGGATATAACGTTTGGCAAAGCCTACCACAATCTCTCAGTTCCGTCGCTAGTTGAGGTCACTATCAAAAGAAAGGAAGGCATGCTTTCGTCAACAGGTGCTCTTTCCGTGAAAACGGGAAAGTTCACGGGCAGATCACCCGATGATAGGTTTATAGTTGATGATGAGGAAACACACAACACCATCGACTGGGGCAAGGTCAACCATCCAATTTCTGAGGAGAATTTCGAAAAGATATTTCGCATGATGAAAAAACACATCGAGGACAAGGAATTATTTATCTTCGATGGGTTTGTCGGAGCCGATCCAGATAATAGGCTGCCTATAAGGATCATAAACAATAGGGCTTGGCATAATCTCTTTGCACATCAGCTATTCGTTAGACCTCAGCCCGAGGAATTGGAGATGTATCCGCCCGAGTTCACGTTATTGTCGTGTGACGACTTTGCCGCAAACCCAAGAGAAATGGGCACAAGAACAGAGACTTTTATAATTATAAACTTTAAGAAGAAGTTGGTCCTGATTGGGTCTACTTCGTATGCTGGTGAGATTAAGAAGGCCATGTTTTCAATTATGAACTATGTCCTGCCAAAAAAGGGCATATTTCCAATGCATTGCTCTGCTAATGTGGGTGTGGCTGGTGATACTGCCTTATTCTTTGGGTTATCTGGAACTGGCAAGACTACACTCTCGGCTGACGCTCACCGCAGGCTGGTGGGAGACGATGAGCATGGTTGGTCTGTCGACAGCATCTTTAACTTTGAGGGAGGTTGCTATGCCAAGTGCATCAATTTAGATAAACAGAGCGAGCCTCAGATCTGGAACGCAATACGTTTTGGCTCGGTCATGGAAAATGTTGTAATGCATGATTGCACGAGGGAACCCGATTTTGACAACGGAAGTCTTACAGAAAATACACGCGTCGCATATCCTATAGACTATATTGATGGAGCAGTAAAGCCTAGCATCGCAGGGCATCCTAAGGTGATTGTCTTCCTTACTGCAGACGCTTTTGGTGTCATGCCTCCAATAGCCAAATTGACAAAGCAAGGAGCAATGTATCATTTCATGTCTGGTTATACCAGCAAGCTGGCGGGTACTGAACGCGGCATCACTGAACCAAAGGAGACATTTTCACATTGCTTTGGAGCGCCCTTCATGCCTCTACATGCGTCCAAGTATGCAGATATGCTAGGCAAAAAAATAACAGATCATGGAACTAGAGTATATCTTATCAATACTGGATGGACGGGGGGCCCTTATGGCATAGGCAGGAGAATGAACCTTTCATATACAAGGGCAATGGTTACTGCAGCAATCAACGGCAAGATTGATGCTGTGCCTACCCAACATCATGCAATATTCAACGTTGATATGCCTACTTCCTGCCTTAGCGTGCCTGATGATGTGCTAAACCCAAGGAATACTTGGTCTGATAAGGACAAGTACGACGCCGCAGCAAGGAGACTAGCAGCTCTCTTTGTCAAGAACTTTGAAAAGTTCGGTCAAATGCCAACAGAGATAGTCAAGGCAGGCCCAAGAATCTAAAAAAAGATGGTAGCCCGGAGCAGATTCGAACTGCTGTCTCCAGGTTTCTTTTCTCTATCTCTACGAGATCCAGAGCCTGGAATCCCTAGCCCTCAACCATGGAGATTGGCCACTAGATTCGGCACCCGAATTTTTTATTGGGTTCGACCGGGCTAACACGAGCTACATCAAGTCCGGCTGTTTATCGGATATTTTAACGCTTAGTATAGATTTCTCTTGTTACAATGCCGTACTCAAGAACGGCCTTTTTTCTCATGTATGGAATGAGACGATAGTGTATAGAATACATATTCTTGCTTCTGACAATGATACCTTTTACCAGCAATGACACAAAACCTCCAGCAACTCTTGAAGGAGAGGTTCCAGTTTTTTTACAAAAGGAATCTCTCTTTGCATGATATTCTCTTAAAGTAAAGTATGATCTATTCAACTCTAAGACAAGAGGCCAAACCACATTTTCCCAGACCATCCGCCGGTTCTCTGTAGAAGACGCATGTTTGCCCTTCGTCCCGATTACTCTTTGCTGTTGCCCCTCCTCTTTTTTAGGAGGTCGTGATTGCTGGCGGCTGAGCAATTTGAGAGTACGTTTAAACCTCCGGTTTTATAACCTTATAATACCGTGGAGATAAACAATAACCCTGTCAGGGATGCGCTTGATCTCCTTTCCAGAAACTGGAAAATCGACCCCAGGTTGTATGATTTTCAGATTGGGAAGTATAGCAATGCGGTATCTGACACTTCAGTTAATGTCGATGGGATCACTTTCCATATACCAACCTTGCAAAATTATGGGTTGTATGTGCTCTGGAAATGCCTCTGGCCAGACTGCCACAACTGTTGCGAGCGGCAGGGTAGGTTACCTTTGACGAAGGACGACATCAGCAGAATAGCACAAAAGGCCGGTTATGCGTCAAAAGCAAAATTTGTCAGAGATGAGACAACGATCTCGAGTTGGCAAGAGGAGGAACCCTTTGGAAATGTTATTACAACACTCACTATGCTCTCCCTCAAAAGAAAAAATGACGAGAAGCCAGAGGAGGATGGGACGCCGCTTCGCTGCAGGTTCCTAGATACAGGAGGTAATTGCAGCATCCACCCGGACAAGCCAGGAGTCTGCTGGCTTTATCCATTTGCATCCTGGGTTGAAGCGGACGCAAGAGGGCAACCTGCAGTACATGCCACATTTCAATTTACCGGAGACTGCCCCGGTTTTTATCTTGACGAATCGATAGACAGCATGATGCCAGTACTTAGTAAATACTCTCATAAGATTTATAGCTACAATATGGAAGTAAGCAGAACCGTTCGTGAAGGATATGGCTCTGTAAATTTGATAGACCTGCGTAAAAGTTGATAACTCCTTCCCATATATTTTTAAGTCCTGCATAGGGCCTTCTGGGCTGACGGCTATTATGGAATTATTAACATGGCCTGCTTAATACGAGCTATGTATGTCTCTATAGAGAATGACTTTAAGCCCCAGAACCTAGGAACCAGTATTGTACGCGCATCCTAAGCGCAGTTGTAGAAGATAAGTGGGTTTGTGAGCTCCTATCTATTCTCGTTATGTGGTCAAAAAGATAAAGAAGAGCAAAATTACTTTCCTAGTCCTTGCTGAAAGTTACTTTTTGCCTGATCCCAGTTTACCACATTCCACCAGGCGGCGACATAGTCAGCTCGGCGGTTCTGGTATTTGAGATAATAAGCATGCTCCCAAACATCGATCCCCAGGATCGGTGTCATCCCTTCTGAGAGCGGGCTATCCTGATTCGCGGTGGAGAC
>JBQGBZ010000240.1:0-1691 GCA_052038215.1 Nitrososphaera sp. | reverse complement strand
AATGTTGGCCATTCAAGTGTTTCACATATTCTGGATTACTGACGAAGTAGTTTACGACAGCTTTTTTGGGTCACCATCCGGATCGGTAGAAATCCCATATTACGCTGCATGGATAGCAATACTGATTGACTACCTTGAGCTTCCAGTCATTGTCGATCTCTTTTATAGAACAATTGTAAAAGGCGAGCGAAGGTAGTTACCTGCATAAATTATTTTTTATTCTGCTTAAAACTTGAACATTGGTCCTTCACAGGGGCAGGATATGCTATCTTTCTCGGATTACCCCAGATAGATATGATGTTATGTCACAATAATATCACGAGAGACATTAATTCATCAGATGATTCGAGTTTTGTAACTTGGAGGGACATTTTCAGGTCTGGCAACTGATGGACTTTGCAATATTCTGAAAAATGATAATTGGCTCAGAAAGAATATACTTCTGAGAGCGTGCTATCGTCATTATCCACTTACCGCATTACGCTACTATCAAGATGTTGGAGAGGATAAACTAGGACTCAGCAGAATACAAAAATATGCAAAAAAGCTAGCTAGTGCTTCTCCTTCTTGTCGCCATCATCATGGTGCTTTTTCCTCTTGTCATCCTCATCGTCGTCATCCTCAATGAGCTTCGCTAAGAATGCATCTATGAATCCTACTTTTGTTTGACCAGGAAATGTACCCCCTGTTTCACCTACTACATACACACTTGATGCATCGGCAGATACTCCACGCACTATATCTTCACTTGATGCTGTGTCAAACTGCCGCGTCCACTGCTCGTCACCATCTAAGTTGTACTTGCGTACAAATACGAATGTGGAGTCTCCGTCATTTCCCGCAACGTACACACCGCCTTCTGAGTCTGTAGAGACTCCAGCGACAAAAATTCCTATTTCTATCACAAACTGCCGCGTCCATATCTCATCTCCGTCCGAATCGTATTTGCGTATAAATGCATCTGTACCTCCTTCACTTGTTTGATCAGGCAACGTGCCATCAGTATTACCTACTACATATACTCCTGATGAATGAGCAAAAACACCTTGAGCAGCAGTTGTAGAATCTTCTTCTGGTGTGCCAAACTGAAGTATGAACTCTACACTCTGCGCATCCGCAGACTGAGTGTTAAGGGCTATGGCAAACATAAACGAGGGCATAATTAAATAGACAAAACTGGCTCTCTTAGCATGGGTTAAGAGAGTAGAAGTAGTACTATTCTTTCTTGTTACCTCCATGGGTTTACCTATCACCATCCCGTGTCTATAAATAATATGATTTTTGGACTCGAGAATAATAGATTTTATATTACTCTAGAGTCTAATTCTAGAATTATCTTAGCGAATGCCTAATTTTGTAAATATTTGATCAAAGATTCAAACTTACCTTTTATATTGGATCCTACACGGATGCATATCGGCTTGATAGGACTGATAGGAGAGATAACTATAGCAGCTGTAGCCAAGACCTCTATGCCAAACTTCGCTTCTGTCGTAAGGTACAGCGGTCCTGGTTGCACAAATCTATTGTTGAGCAATAAGAGGCGATGCTGCAACTGCTTGCAATTGTTGTTCTGATAAGTACTACTACTACTGTTACTGGTGCTTACGCACAAGATGTAAACGACACCCAGGAGCAAAAGCCCACAGAGGAAAAGCAGGGAGGAGAGTACAGTGGTTTTGAGGAATCAG
>JBQGBZ010000239.1:0-1499 GCA_052038215.1 Nitrososphaera sp. | reverse complement strand
TATTGATAGCTCCTGACAAGTAAAGGCACTAGTTTGCTAGTATGACGTCCAGCGCATCATACGTTCTCTATCCTTCATTTCCCTAATCAGACCTGGTTCATATTTAATAAGGTACAATCTCTCCCTATAATACTCACCAATCAGCACAATTGCCTTTATCTTCTCTTTGCTACCTGTTTTTGGCGAATCTGCAATTGTCCATAGTTTCTTTATCATCTCATCCAATCCTAGCAAGTTGTTCCTATAGACTTCAAATCGATGCTTGTCATAATTTTCTGCATCCTTGCGCATTTCTGCTTGGATATAGTGTATGTCCCTTGTGACTGTAGGCTGGCTCATATGCAAAGTACTAGCAATGTCATACTGCCGGTAGCCTCGTGCTAAGAGCTCTTTGACTTTATTTCTGCGCCAAGCCATCTGGTTTCGATATTTGCTTAGCGTAACGCCAGCTCGAGTAACTATGGGTATATTGTTATCAACTTCCTCTACCTGGTGTGTATCGCTACTCTTTTCTGCCAAAGGCTGGGTTCTAGTATGGTTGTAGGCGGCAATTCAATAAAAGTATTGCCGAATTCCATCTAATTTATATACCACGTGCGGTTGCTATTCACTCTCATTTCACAACCGTGCTTAATGCAGACGAATAGCTTTAAATATAAAAGTATTTTTATTCATACAAATGTATCAAATCCCGCCCAGTCCACTAATTATATGGGTTCAAATACTGCAGTATCGTATTTTTTCTACGAGACGACATACGCAGTGAACCCATTACTCATCAACAAGAACTACTGAGAAGAACAACCATGGAGGTTTGAAAACTAGCATCATGCCAACCAAGCTCTAAATGCATTCATCAAGACAGAATTCAGCTATCATAAGGAGCATGTACTCTCGCCCACCGGCTTTCAGTAGCTAAAGGAGAATCTTTATTATTTGAGAAGTATGTAATTTTTTTCTTGATATTCTAGTGGATTATAGGCTCAAGATCGCAGTCAGCATGTTGTTCAAAAAGAAAAGCAGCATGCTTGCTGCAGTCATTGCCGTTGCAATTGCAGTCTTTGTAATAGTGATAAACTATGTTACCTTTGACGGAGTTGCAAACGCAATCATACGCGACCTTGTTGACTATAGGTTTGGCCACATTGTAATAACTGATAGAGATGGCAACATTGAAAAACCAGACAGAGAGCTGATTGTATTTTTGGAAAACACAGGGATGATAGTTGAGGGAGCGACGGTAAGGCTATCGGATGTAGCTGCGATAAATAACACCAGAACCCCAGTCCCAGTAAAGGCCTATGGGGTCCCAATTATTGGCGTGCTACCACAGGAAGAAGCTGATGCTACGCGCCTTACAAACACCGTAGTGCAAGGAACTTTCCTCACATCCCTAGATTCCATAATCCTTGGCGACAGCGTTGCAGAGGACCTTGACGCAAGGATTGGTGACTCTGTGCAGGTGAAGGTAATTGATGAATCGGGCAATGTACAGACAA
>JBQGBZ010000238.1:0-1029 GCA_052038215.1 Nitrososphaera sp. | reverse complement strand
GACAATAGTGGAGAGATAATTGTCGATCCATTTAATGCCGGCAGGATAATGGATGATTATTCATTGAAGGCGCTGCTTGACCAAGCATATCCACAACGAAACATTCCTCTTACCCATGCACTTGTAGAGAAAGCCACTGCTGCGCATGTGTTAATAAGAATGCTGAACAACCTGAAAGGAAGCTACTACGAAGCACAGGACATGGACAGATACTACACTGCAAATGAAATGGTCCTTGCTATTGATTCATACAACCCAGACGCGGTAAGAGACAAGGGTATCATACTTCTTAAAAAGGGGGATTCTTCAGAAGCACTAGAAGTTCTGAACACTTATCTAGAGATCAATCCAGAGGCTGAGGATGCAGATGATGTACTTGAAATAATTCGCCAGATCAGATCTGGAAGGAAATAAACTTGGTTACAGCTTCAAAGTATATGTACATCGGAGCAATAACACTTGCTGCAAGCGGAGCAACTGCACTTTATCTTAACTTTCAGGGCATGAAGTGTTTGTCAGACCTTGCTCAAGGTGATAGAACCATTTTTAGCGCAGACCGGCTAGAAGAAATGGAAAGGGACTGTTTCATCATTACCAATTCATATGTCTATTCCATCTACGGCATAATTGTAGGCGTGATTCTTATAGCAGTAGCATTAGTAAAAAAGAGGAAAGATATGCATGTGCCCTAATGCACGTCTTGTTATGGAGGATGTGACAATTTATGACGACGAAAAGGCATGTTGACTCACTTGAGAGAGTTGCTGCTGAGGTCAGGGTCTGTCCTCTCTGCAGGCTGGCAAAGACAAGGAAGAACGCCGTGCCAGGTGAAGGTCCTCTTGGTGCCAAGATAATGTTCGTAGGCGAGGCGCCGGGTCGTAGCGAAGACGAAAATGGAAGACCATTTGTTGGCACCGCTGGACGGATCCTTGACGATCTACTAAAAAAAGCAGGCATCGAAAGGTCTGAAGTATTCATCACGAATATAGTCAAGTGTAGGCCTCCACACAATAGGGTGCCAGAAGAAGA
>JBQGBZ010000237.1:0-1203 GCA_052038215.1 Nitrososphaera sp. | reverse complement strand
TGAGTCAAATGCAAATGTTATTTGAACGGTTTCAACTTTAATATCTTTGAATCCTGCTTGGCTAAACAACTGTTTCAGAGTCTCCTTATCTGCTAAGGCAAAAGGACCTGGTGTTCCAGGTGGAGGAGCAGGAGCATTTATCTGCGTTCTTACAGTACTGAAAGCTAAATCAATCAATGGAACCTTTGATGGAGTAGACCATACAGCTGCAGAAAGCCTGCCATTTGTAATCAATAGATGTCTAATCTTTACTAAGGCAGAGGAAAGGTTTGGAAAGAACATCAGACCAAATCTTGAAAGAATAGCATCAAATCTTGCTGTTGGGTCTGGCAAATCTAATTTCTCTCCATCACTTTCTCTAAATTCCATTATGCCATCCAAACCAAGCGAGTTAGCTCTTGTCTTTGCAATTGCTAGCATCTGCGGAGAAATATCAATAGCAGTAACATTACCATTTGGCATAACTTTCCTAGCTGCAGTAACCGCTGGCTCTCCTATCCCTGTAGCAATATCTAAAACTCTGTCACCAGGCTTGATTTCAGCTAATTCTACAAGTTTATCGCTGACTTTTTGTGCTCCGCGTTCGATTGTTTCCCACCAAGCCTGCCAGCCTGCGGCAGCATTATCCCACATTTGACGTTGTTGAGCCTTGAAGTCATCAGGATTAAACATAGGGCTAATGTTACTCAAATCGACACATATCCTTCAATGCTTGTTGCTATGCCTAGTTCTTTAACTTTTTCAAATACTGGAAGTATAATAAAATACAAAACATGTCGACAAACTATGCAATATGGCATTTACATTGCTACGCTTTTTGTCCTCCACTTACCAAAAACAATCTCAAATCAATACCGTAGTTGTACAACAGGAAGAAGTGGACCGGGTGGGATTTGAACCCACGACCTCAGCTAGCTTTCTTAAAGTGCTGTGTGTACTGCTTCCAAGGATGTATAATCAGTTACCTGCATGAAATTGAGCATCGCCTGATACATGATTTTAGAGCGTGTAAGCTGTTCTGCTTCCAAAGCTAGTAGTATCAAGCCAATAATCTCTGTTCTACTCCTAGCTTTCAAACTTTATAACACCACCCTTGTAAGATATGTTGCAATACTGAGAATACCTCTGTAGACATGCTTGGGCTTGGCTTAACGGATTTTGTGATAAAAGCATCCACCTCTGTTGATGGGAAGATTTTGTCAA
>JBQGBZ010000236.1:0-1213 GCA_052038215.1 Nitrososphaera sp. | reverse complement strand
GTCTATGCGTAGAGAACTCCTGGCAGTGTATAGCAATCATGCAAGCATGTATTAAATCCAAATATGTGATGATGCTGATGTATATGCAGCCGGAAAAATGGCAAGGGTTAAAGATGGAGCAGTTGCTCGGCTGCATTATGCGTTAACAGATTCCCAGTGCAGTAACTGTGGCGCACAATTAGAATGGAATGCTGTTTTTGATAATGAACTCATCTGGAAACCTTCCTCATCAATATCAGAACACATACTAGCTGCAGAAAACCACGGTACGTTGATGCCAGCCAGTCATACCTAGTCTGAATCCTTCTAAAACTCTTCAGCCAGCTAAAGAATCTCTCGACACTACTCCTAATCTTGGTGTACTTTTCATAATCAAATACACTAGGTCTGCCGGGTTTTCTCTTCCAGTTTACTCGTTCCTTGATACGCGCTGCAATACCTCTACTTGTAAGGTACGTCCTTACTAGAGGCGTATTGTACTTGTTGTCTCCATAAACTCGATTTGGTTTGTTCCTTGGTCTTCTAATGCTTCTGATTTTGACATTTTTAAGTAGATGGAACAGCCTCCTGTTTTCATGTTCATCACCAGGTCCAAGGTCTATCGTGACTGGTAATGATTGAGGCGTAACTAGCGCATGTACTTTGCTTCCTTTCGTCTTCTTGTAACCGTCGTAACCAATCTCTTGCCCCCTTTCTTTGCTGATACGGTACTGCTATCTATTGATAGATCATCAGCATCCACCAATCCTTTCTGATAGCCATACGAAACCAGAGAGTACATGATGTGTTTCCAAACACCTTTTTCACTCCATTTTTTATGTCGCTCCCAGACTGTCTTGTAGGAGCCATATTTAGATGGCATATCCATCCACCTACAGCCTGACATCAACACGTACAATATGCCGTTTAGAGTCATCCTGTCATCAGCTCGTGGTCTGCCAGTATACGCTAAAGGTGGAAGAGATGGTCTAATGAAATTCCATTGCAGGTCTGTCAGCTCCTGAAACTTCATGGTTGTTTGTGCGAAGTCCGTAGCTAAAAGTTGAGTGGTGAGATGATGTAGATTACCGTATCAAATTACTTTCCAGATGAGTTCAATATCAGTCTGCCCAAATACATTGCAAAGCACTGTGCGCAAATCTATACAATTAGTGTCGAAACCGTCAAATTTGATGTGCATGACGAAAAGAATGCGATGCAAGAAAAAGTATCA
>JBQGBZ010000235.1:0-8054 GCA_052038215.1 Nitrososphaera sp. | reverse complement strand
TGACTATTATTCTGTTAGTGGTAAAGTCCAAAAGATAATTCCTTGCCCATCCCCCCTTTTCTTCAGAACTGATTCTAAGTATAACCTCTTAGTAGTTGTTCTTTAGGCACCAGTCGATAAATACTCTGACCTTTTCTGAGTCAGACTTGTCATTCAGTCTTTTCTTTGACTCCTTTAGAAATTTATCAAATAGTCCTGAGTCCATAGCTCCGCATACCCTCCTCTTGCAGAAGAAGAATAATAATAAAAAGGGATGGTGGAGGGCTGTTCTACCCTATGGCCTCGCCCAGCCAAGTCCTGCAGGTATATTCGAAAACCCGCTTGTCGCCAGCAGAAACACCCAAGCAGTAAATACGAATGGACCGGTAAGAGCAGGCAGTCCCCATTGTCCAAAGAACCTCTGTAGAGCAGGCATCAGAAATGAACAACCTATCGTGGCAAAAACAGCCATCATAAACGACTGAGGTGTGAGTGGTATGAAACTCGTCAGAGCTATCATCACTAGCACTTGATTGAAACCATGAAGGCCCAACCTTATTTCTGCAGTAGGCAACTTGGTAAGTATTGCCATTGCTACACCAATGCCTGAACCCAAGAGCGCCATCAAGCCTGCGAAGTAGAGCGGCGAAAATTCGTCCCATTGAGCTGTATATGCATTAGTCCACCATGGTATTCCCTCCTGCACTCCGGCTATTACTGGTGGAAGTTGAAATGCAAGTGTGAGTCCGACTACCCAGAATACACCTGTCTTCCAGTTTTCTACAAATGTGACCTGTGAGACACCTTTTAGGGTCGCTATTATAAACTCCTTTGCTGTCCATTTAAAGGACCCTTCTAGCAATGGGTTGCCGCTTGCAGCTATTAGCTCTTCCTTGGGAGGTGCCGGAGGTGCTGGCCATATGTCATGTCCAAACCTCTTGGTGGCATACATCAAGGCCCAAGTCGTGAAGATGAACGATGATGTAAAGCCTGGAATCGCCCACCCTGCAGCTGTTCCACCTTGAACAAACAGGTCTCCCATCAGGTGAGAGAACGCCATCCATGTGAACGCAGTAATGGCTGCGCCAAAGACTGAGATAAAGAAAGTGGCCCTATTTGCCTTGACAAAGGGTCCGGACCAAAACGCCATTCCAGTAAGTATTGAGTTATAACCGAATAAACCAAAAGTGACCAAGTCATATGGAGCGCCGGCCAGAAGAGCGACTCCTGCCCCTATCAAGCCTGAAAGTATCATCATTGCTCCAGCCTTTCTTGAGGCGAGGAAAACCCCCGCCACAATCAGTATACCCGTTATGGGGGAGCTAAAGAGTGGTACTTCGGCAATGCCGTTGAAGAGTGTAAAGAAGAAGTCCATGATTGGATCTCCAGTGCTGTAAGTCGGAATAGCCATTGGTTTTGGGTTTTGGGATTATAGAGTTTAACATTTGTAAATTACTTCAATTTATTAACACCCATTAAGGAGTCATGAAAGAAAATTTGCCGATGTCGGCTAACTTTTAGAAAACAAGTTGATATTCAATGCTCATGGCGATGGTCTGCGATATGCGAATGTGGATGAACGTGAGTCACCTCCGCGTGAGAATGAGCATGATACCTTCTTCTTAGGAACGCGTATAACGCAGAAATCCCAAATGCTGACGCACCGAACAAAACTATTGTAGCACCAGAGGCTGAATCAAGAAAATAGCTTGCATACATTCCAGCAAATGAAGTAACACAGCCTATAGTTGTGGACATAACGATCATTGTTTGGAATTTTTTTGTAAGCAGCCTTGCCGACACAGCGGGAGCGACTATCGCAGCAGCTAGCATGGTGACTCCTATAGCCGACATTGAAGCTATTATGACGGTTGCGAGTACCAGCGAAAAAATGATCTCGACATGATGTGTATTTACTCCGTATGCCTTCGCAGTTTCCTTATCAAACATTGTGAAAAGCAAACGCTTGTGAAAGAAAATAGCAAATAGAGAAGTAACCGCCACCGCAATAACTATCATGATCAGATCTTGATCTGTAATGCCCAATATATTGCCAAACAAGAGAGCTTCAAAATTTCTAGTAAAGCTTCTTGTAGTGCTTATCAGCAAAACTCCTATTGCAAATCCTGCAGTAGTCACAACTCCGATAGCAGCATCGGCCTTGATCGAGCTTTTCCTGCTAATCTCATTAATGAGATATGCTGAAAGAAAGCCCCAGAGGGCAGCGCCGATATATACATTGACGCCTATGATATAGCTGACTACTGCTCCTCCAAATACGGCATGTGACATGCCGTGGCCTATATAACTCATGCCTCGTAGAATAATGTATACGCCAAGTAGCCCGCAAGCTCCACCAACCATTATTGCAACAAATATTCCTCGAGTAAAGAATTCATACTTGAATGGTTCGAACAATATATCTAACAACGCTTACACATCACCGGCCTACTGTTTCTTGATCAACCAGACCGTATGTTTCAAGCAGATTTTCACTGGTAAGAACCTCCAATGGTGGTCCTTCAGCTATTATTCGTTTGTTCATGCATACAAGCCAAGGTAACCTCTTAGCAATGCCAGAAATATCATGAGTAGTAAGTATTATTGTAATACCATTTCCGTCTCTGTTTAGCTTCTCCAGTAAACTAAGAATTCTTTCCCGTGTGTTATAGTCAACTCCAGATGTGGGTTCATCCAACACAATTATATCGGGAAAGCGTATAAGGGCCCGAGCAATGAATACTCTTTGTTGTTCTCCGCCAGATAATTCGCTTATCTGCCTTGTCGAGTAATCTTCAATCTCTAGATTCTCAAGAACATATCTGATTGTCTCATCTGAGCGCTTGTTTATCCATGGTCCAGCACCTGATTGATTCCAGATTCCCATTGAAACTACCTCTCTTACGGTTACTGGAAAGGTCCAGTCTACGCTTTCTACCTGGGGTACATATCCTATGATAGGCTTCTGAGCACCATTGCTATTTTTGAATTCAACGGTTCCATGCCATGGCTTGTGAAGGCCAGTGATTATTTTCAGGATTGTCGTCTTGCCCGATCCACTGGGCCCGAGAATTCCCATAAAGCTCCCTTTTGGAACTCGCAGGTTTATTCCCTCAACAACAGGACGGTTGAAGGAATATCCCGAGGTAATCTCTTTAAGTTCAAGTGCATGGGCGCTATCTTTGCTGACCAAACGTGCTACGCTCCAATTCTGCTTTCAGGGTGTAATGTATATGTATCACTTGGATTAATTCCTTCTAAAGCAGTGCTATTTCCTCCCAAAGCTGTTACCATAGTGCGCATATTTTCAAGCATCATTCCGACATAGGAGTGCTCTAGAACTCCAAGGTCACCAGGTAAATCATCATCGCTTAGCGTCTCAACAACCTGTACATTTCCTTCTCTTGCAATCTGATCTACAACTTGGGTTGGGAATACTTCTGAAGCAAATATCGCAGGTACATTCTCTGTACGAATTTGATCTATCAATCTGGCGACGTCCTGTGCTGTAGGCTCTCCAAAATCGGATGTCTGTACAGCACCAATCACTGTCATGTTATATCTAGGAGCAAAATACGTCCAAGAATCATGATATGTTAGTAATTTTCTATATTCCTCCGGAATTGTCTGGACTGCCTGGCTTATCCCTTGATCTAATTGTCGAAGAAGCCCAAGATACCTCACCAGGTTGGCAGAGTAGTAGTCAGCATTTGTAGGATCCATCTCTACTAATTTACTACAAGCCAGCTCGGCATATTTCATGGCATGAGCAACGTTGAGCCAGAGGTGAGGATTGGGATCTCCTCCTTCTTCGGGAAAGCTGAAGTCAAATATCCACTGCTCTCTTGTTATTGTATTATCTCCGAGCTTGAGTAACTGCAGCTCAGGACGGCCGGCAGCTTCAACTACACTTTCGAAAGGAGTCTCCAGATGAAGTCCGTTGATGATAACAAGATCTGCATCATTCAGCAAGATTGCATCTGAGGGAGTCAGCTCAAAAGTATGTGAGTTAACACCTTCTGGAACTATCCCAATCAATTCTATTCTATCTCCACCTATATTCTTGATTATGTTAGTTATTGGAGCGACAGAACTTACAACTTTAAGTTTATCAGCTGGGGTATTGTTTACAGGAGCACTGGCGGGACTTGAAGTGGTGGCATTAGTATTATTGACAGAAGAACAGTAAGAAGTTGTGGCATTAGTATTGCTGCTACTTGCTTCCACATTTTGAGGTGTTGTTACTCCTACAATCATTGATGCAACAATAGCAGTAGTAAGGATTCCGATTATTGGTTTCTTGTATGAGGTGCTGACCAAATGGAGTTATGTCCTCCATTGGATCGGTATTACTTTTTGTGGAATTAGTAATACTATAATCACACGTGTTTTTGAGAGGCGGAGTATAAAAAAGTTGTTGATTCTTCTTGATAAGATAATATTTTCGTTTGAAATAGAATTCTTTTCGCAGTATTGAGGATTGACAAATCTGCCGATGTCGGCTAAATAGCATCTTGATGCTCTTATTTTGGAGACTAATGGTGCGCAACGCAGAATTTTATTGGATCACAGGATCACACAATTGATACAAAATATACCTTAAGGCTTTTTATCCCACGACTTTCTGATAAGCTCCTTGTAAGCATTTTTATCTTCCGGATCTCTCCTCTAACCATAACTGTTTCCAAGCAATTGTTGTGATCAATGTGAAGATGGGTAGAGGCGCTTATTATGTCACTATAGTTGTGTTGTATATGTGTGCCTCCTCCACTATCCGGGTATGTGTGACTATTGTAAAGCATCATTATTACCCCTGCGCCGTTCCTAGTATCATCTCCACTATCCCAGTCATTTTGATCTATGAAACCATGAAGGGCAATTTGTATAGCCTTTGATCTGTCTGAAAAGCCTGATTTTTTCATGGCTCTTTCAAACTCGGATAATAATTTTGGCGACAAAGACATACTGATGCGCTTTGCTGTGCCATTGTCTGAATAATGTCTGTGAAATACATGTGGATTCTTGGTCAATATGTCTTTTGTTTAAGGTTAATAACAAATTTATGTTTTGACTGAAAGATTTTATCAACGAAAGGGATCTGTCATATTTTAGCATTGAAATAGACTAAAATCATGGTCATCTTCTTTTTACTTCATTAACATGACAGGAATAGATGTCATCCTTAGGACCTTTCTGCTTACATGACCTATTTCTTCACTGTTGCTGAGGCCTGTGGACCCCATAACTATCATGTCAACTTTCAGCTTATCTGCCATTTCAACTATTTTTGTAGCGGGATCTCCAAGCTTGACCATTCGCTCATAGTCTCTTGCTCGCTGGGGGATCATGATGCTTCGAAGCATTTGTCTTCCTTGCTCTTCCATTGCAGAAGCAAGCTCATCCATAGACTCTTCATCTTCGTCGGCCCACTCTATGACATTCAAGATAGTTATCATTACTCGGTCATAAGAGCTGCTGCTGCTGCTGCGGTAAATGTTTGCAGCATAATCTAGTGCTCTTAGAGATTGCTGCGATCCATCTACAGGCACTAGGATCCTTTTCTGATAGCTAGGAGATCTACGAGCGTGGTAAAATTCGACATTATTTTGTTGTGCTTCTTCTTCAAACGCATTTGATCCCTGACCTATTCGTCTTAAAACCTTGATTATGCCTACACGTGATTCTATCAATGGCAAGAGGACAATAACAGTTGCAGCGGTGGCAGCCCAAGTCAATGCTACTCCAACCCATACAGTATAAGCCTCTTTAGAAAACACATATCCTGAAAGATAGAGTGGCACGGACCATGCCACAACGAGTATAAGAGTCAACGCAATGCCAAATTTGTATCCAAAGGTCGACCAACGCTTAAGGTACTCTTCATCACTTTCATGTTCTACTGCGCGCCGAATCTTTGCATCGACAATCATTATCTTTTGTTTCATCAGCTTAAAATCGAAGTTATCAGGTCTTATCAGACTTCCAAGCAATGTTACTATACCACCTACCAAAATTGATGTAATGTTGCCAGCTAGGAGTGGCATATTCTGACTAGTGGTTGACAATAATAGTGTGCCATAGAAAGCATATGACGAAGCAAGCCAAATTGTTACACCACATACCAAACCTGCAAGTGCTCCAGCTGTAGCAGCAACTTTATTGGTTCTCTTCCATACAATTGCAAGACTGATTGGGACCACTGCAGAACCAATCAAGACGCCCATTGCAAGGTAACATATTGCAGGCTTGCACCCACTTGTAGCAGCATCAACGCTAGCAGCCCCATATACCTATTCCAAAGCCGACTATCGCAAGACGTGAGATTCGCATCAAACCTCTTCCAGTTGCTGAAGGCTTGAAATACGTCCTATGGATGTCATACGTAACAAGGGATGAAACGGAGATCAGCTCTGCTGAGCCAGCAGGTGTTGCAGCTGTAAAGAGCATTGTCAAAAGAAGTATTGCACCAAGGTCTCCAAGTACTTGCGAAGCACCGGTTGGAACAATTAGCCCCATACCTTTCTGCTCAGAAGTAAGGGTAATTCCTATTGCCACGGCGGCAAGGCCAAGGGTTGTAGCAAGTGTGAATGGGATTGCAAACCATGCGAGTCCGCCGAGCATGAAACCCTTAAATGCGGACTTGGGCGCTGCCGCAGTTGCCCTTTGCCAGTGAGCCTGGTCAACGAAGACAGTTCCAAAATTGCCAACGATATTGATTATTCCAAATACTAGAGCACCCGTAGAAGCCATGGTAAGGTATGAGCCTGCAAAATTTCCCTCTACAGGTTTGGTGACCGCGACATCAGTAAGTTTATCAAACATACCCGAAACCCCTCCAATCTGAGGATTCGCAAAATACACGGCTATTACAAAGACAAGGACAACAGTGAACAAGAAAACCGTGTTGAGGTATTCTGCTAGAAAGGTTGCTTTGAGGCCTCCAATGAAGGTATAAATGATTACGCCTACAGGTATGAGAAAAGCAGCTACATAGATATTGACGCCGGTGAGGGAATTTAGAACAGCTGCTCCTCCCAAAACCAACATAGCAGTTACTATGGTATTTGTCATAAGTGCAAAAAACAAGAAAACCTTGTGAGCGCTTTCCGAAGTGTGTGTAAATCATTTCAGGAAAAGTATGGGATGAAGGGGACTTGTGTTTGAGCTCCATCGCAAGTATCGCAAAGAGGATAACTTGTATGCTGGCACCAGCTGCATACCAGAATGGTACACTTATGCCAAACTGATAGGCAACTGTTGAGGATTGAAGTAGTGTTGCAGCCCATGTCCAGGCAGAGACTACAGAGGAGGCAATCAGGCCTGTTTTTACAGTTGTCCAGGCAGTAGAAAACCATTCAAAGTTTTTTTAGTACCAAGCCATTTTGTTTCAGCCCTTACTATAAGACTGACTACAAGAGCCATGATAAGACCCATTCCAAGAAGGATAACATACCCTATCCCCTCGGAAAGGACTATCATCCAGATTAGCTAGAAATCATGTATATATATAAGAATGTCTGAAATGCAAAAGGCCTAGGATATGCTGAAATTCACAGATTAGTATAGATAGTTTTTACTCTTAAAACCTCTATAACTTAGGAAATACACTTACTAGGTACTTCACCAATGCTCGACAACATCGATGAACTAATTCTTTCCACGTTGAGCAAAAACTCAAAGCAAGAGAGTAGTGAGATCTGGGACTTTTTGAGAGGCTACGGTCACAACCTTACGGAGGAAGAAATTGAATCAAGAATTGAAAGGTTAGAAGGAGATGGTGTCATTACAGGTTACACAATATCAGTTGACACCACAAAGCTCAGACGCAGAGTGATAAGAGTTGTGCTAGTAACTTTCAGGACATCGCAGCATCTTACAAAAAGGCTTGAGGGCTTGAAGAAATATCTAGCTGATGCTCCTTTTGTACTATTTTCTGGTCGCACAAGAGGGGGATATGATTGGATATGCGTACAAGCTTTTCCATCAGAAGAAATAGCTGATGAGGAAAGTGATATTTACAGAAATCTATTTGGAGATATCATACAATCCTATGAAGCATATGATTTCATACCAAT
>JBQGBZ010000234.1:0-3871 GCA_052038215.1 Nitrososphaera sp. | reverse complement strand
CACCATCAGCTATCTTCCCGTCGTTCACGGCGGTTGTTCTGTTCAACAATTTTCTTTAATGCAGTATGTGGGTCAGGAGAAGAGATTGAGGCTTCTATAGCATCTTGCAGTATAGCTAGAGCTTCAACCTTGATACTCTCTGATTTTAACCTATCATCCAGTGACACGCTCTTGTCTTTGGCAATTGAATCGTTGCTATCTATGATAACCTTCAACAGATGCTTCAACCTAGCCAACTTAACTGCATGTAGTTCTTTATTGTCAAACTCCTTACTGGCCTGTCTTTCTATTTCCTTCTTGGCCTTCTGGATGACGGGTATAGGTATACGATACTCCTTCCAGATTTGATAGTCAGACCAACCCCCATACCATAGCCGCCGTATCAACATTACCTCTTGTGGATGCAATTCGCTGCTACTACTGCTTCCACCTTTACCTGTCTTTATTCTAGGAGGAGATAAAGAACCAACTTTCTCTTCTTCTTTGACTTCCTCTACCATTCCAATTCTCCTCTATCCCATGCAAGCATGACAGCATCACTACGCTTTAATCCGCTACAATTAACATTTACAACTCGTCTTTTAGTTGCAAGATGGTTCAAAAGCGTATCACTTCCTATCATAATGAGTTTTTTCTACTCCCGTTTTGGCTTGTAATTGGCCATAGAATTTCCTTGAAGTATCGTAGATAAGTCTGGGACCTTCCAATTCTATCTTGGCTAAAGTAATTACAATATCGCCCCTCAACCTCTCCGCTTCCATCCTTTCATATGCACTAAGACTTTCGTCAGCAGCTATTGAGTCATACCTCCTTAAGGATTTAAGCGTCCTTTCTTTAGCCAGTCTTATCTCTGTGGCTATTGATTCATTATCCTGTTGCTCAAAATAGGCTTTGTCCTGCGCATAAATCCTTTTCATATAGCGGTAGAAGGTTCTCTCTTCTAGCTGCATTATTTCAATTATCTCTTTGTTTGTATAGCCTTCTGCAAGAAGGTGGCGTATCTTTCTAAGGGTGGCCGCTAGCTCTATTTTGGATGGCCTTTTACTCCTTCGGTTAATGATAGCAGTTGAGTCAGGAGTCATTGCAGATGAAGTCACCACTAACAATGGAGTTGTTGCTGACAGTTTCGGAGAAAGAGAAGGTGGTGGTGGTGGTGGTGGTGGTGGCTGCTGCTGCTCAGCAGCAACAATAGCAGACTGTGGGGATGATGACAATTCTTCTTCTGATATGTCTTTTTTTATTCTTTTGAAACTATATAGCTATTTCTGCAGCCGTTGCATCATCACTGATATTGTTATCTTCTGATAACTGACACAAACTGACAGTTCCCACGCTTGATACGAGGGTCATAAAGCAAGAAGAGTACTTTTTCTCCTTCCATAGTGATGACTGTTTAGGGAAATAAAGAGCAGAGCCTATAAAGTTGGCTGAGGTCGTGGATTCAAATCCCACCCGGTCCATTTTTATCAATCTAGTAAACTACGGTATTGTTCTTAGATTGTTTTCATTTATTGCAGTCCAAGTCTTTTACAAATGAAAGAATTTATGAACATCTTTTCTCATATATGTATATCGTCGCTTGTTATTTACTCCTACTGCAGCAGATTATTGGCGTGGACTGATACTGCATGGCAAGAATCAGTCAACTTACAAGATGGCTCTTGCTCAGTGTCTAATAGGCTATGCTTCCAAGAATTCCGAGAAATTGACCTTAGATGAGCTCGCAGAGGACTTCTATGACATTTATGTAGGGAGGACTCATGGTGGTGGCAAACCCCAGAATGCTCAACTTGGAAAAAAGACGTATGTTGAGCAGGAAATAGACGCCGTCATACACGCAGGCAAGTCAAAACAGAAAGCCGTTGAAGTTGTCAAGACTCAAAGCCTTCAAAATATGGTTTTGCGCAAATTTCATAATCTAGATAATCGAGAAATATCAATGCGCTTCTACACTATTTCTGCAGATAATCGATATCTTGTATTGGACAATAACCTTCTCAAACTTTTTGAGGAAGATAATAAGCAAAGCAATTTTCTGAGCAGTGAAATTATGTCAAGGTGGGACCTACTTGAGCATGCTTTTGAAAATATTCATAACGTAGAATTGCTAGATGTAGACCAATATCTAGAACATGTAATCAGAAAGCAGAGGAGAACAAATTTGACAAAGCTTGTTCCGCTATTAGAGGGCTATCAGAGGGGAAGATGCTTTTACTGCAATGAGCCTTTATATGAGCAAATTGCTGTAGACCATTTCATCCCCTATCAAGCTATAATGCACAACCAGTTCTGGAATCTTGTCCTTGCTAACACCTTCTGCAATGAAGACAAGTCTGACAACATGGCTCCCTTTCATTATGTAGAGAACCTTATAGCAAGAAATGAATTCTTTATTTCTAGCGCACATCCTCTAAAAGATACACTGATTCGGGAACTTGGTGCGACCCAAAACCAAAGGAGACAGAAAGTGATGAGAGAATACTCCTATGCAAAAGGAAAGATTGTCCGCATATGGGGAGGCAGCGATAAATATGACCCAAGCAAAGACCCATTCTACAGGTCGCGGGTTAACTATTGTATAAACTCTATAACAAAGCTGTCAGAGATAAGATACCTGAAATTATCAAGGCTAACGGAGAACAGTGCATAGTAAGACGGCTAACAGATGCAGAGTTTTTGTCAGAGCTTGAGAAGAAATTGTACGAGGAATTGGCAGAGTATGACCAGAATAAATCGCCGGAGGAGCTAGCTGACATACTTGAGGTAGTGTATAGGATTGCAGAATTGAGAGGGATTTCTAGAGAAAAGCTTGAGGGAATTCGCAAGAAGAAGGCAGAAGAAAGCGGTGGATTTGAGGAAAACCTATTTTTGATAAAAACCGAAAGTAAATCCACTCTGCACTTAATGTGACTTCGCGTATTTTAAGCAAAACAGAAACAGCTTTAGCTCTGAACTTTGATTATATAAAATCGAGCAATATCATGTTAGTAGGAGAAGAAGAAAAACAACGAAACCAACAACAACAAGAAGAAGAAGTCCAGCATCAGCTTGTCATGAAAATCTCTGACATCAAGATAGGCACGCGTCTGCGCAAGAAAGTAACAAGCGTTGAAAGCTTGGCGAGTAGCATCGCAAACAAAGTCTTGCTCCATCCCGTGGTGGTTGACGAGCAGAACAATTTGATAGCTGGGTTTAGAAGAATAAAGGCGTACGAGCTTTTGGGTAGGACCGAGATACCAGCTAGACGCGTCAAGATACAAAACGCATTGCAAGGTGAATACGATGAAAATGTCGAGCGGGCTGGCTTTGCACTTGAGGACATAGCTGCGATATACGAGCAGGTTCAAAAGACACGAATAGGCCACAGACCTGCAACAAAAAAGACGCGGGAAGTAAAAGAAAAGGAAGAAGAAGAAAACGGTAGCAATAACGTGTCCAATGTGGATACCTTATCGTCTTCCTCTTCTTCCTCTTCATCAGCTTCTTCATTTCCAGTAGGACCAAGCTTGGTTATTACAGGTAAGCTTGCAGGTCATTCAAAAGGCATTATAGCTGATATATTGAAAATCACAAAACTTGCAAAAGAGAACCCAGACAGGAGGCTCGAGCTTCCCTACGACAATCGCACATACTCACAGATAGTTCAAGCTGTCGATACTGTCGGCAAGCCCTCGATATCAAAAGCTTGTTCTCTCATGACGCATAATGAAGAGCTACTCAAGGTAAGAGCAGAGCTAGCGCAGTCAGCTCGAGGTAAAAGCTTGCCAGATAAAGCGAGACTTCTTAACATGGACTGTACTAAGCTGATAACAAGTAGTAATGAGATAGTAGAGGACAATTCTATCGATTTAATTTTGACAGACCCGCCATT
>JBQGBZ010000233.1:0-18357 GCA_052038215.1 Nitrososphaera sp. | reverse complement strand
AGGACCTTATGCTCCATTTAGCCTTGCTCTCCCCGGGTCGGCAGTTTCATTCCAGTATTATAAACCTCAGGTTACACACCATCATCGTAGTAGCATTCTAACTGGATATCTTTTCTGTTCCGTTGCCAGTCGTCTCCGGCTAATTATCGCTAATTCGGGTGCCTGCAGTGAGGGAGGAGTTTCCTCTCTTTCGAGTAACCCACTCACTGGCTCACACACAATATATTCAAGGATGCAATCGATATTAAAACTAGGCGTTACTTTTTTTACTAATCCTCTTCTTCTTTGACTAATTTCTTGCCATTTGAGGAAAGTATTCCTCCTCCAGCTTAATCGCCTGCTCTTCTGTTTCTGCAGCTGCATAGTCATCCAGAAGGTTTGCGTTGAGCTGAAGAAATGTGTGGCCCCACTTGAACTTGTCCATCATTCTTACCGCAAGCTCCTTTTCATTTAGGATGTAGAGTGCACCTGCAAGTGCCTCTACGCTCGATAGCTTGCCCAACTTGGCATAGTTGGTCGGGTTGGCAGCAAGCATAGCTGGAAGCCTTCTAGCTATTCCCCGATCAGTAAGATGTCGACGTTTTAGTACTTCATCTGCGCGTTCCCATGAACAGTCAATAGCGCATAAAGAATCTGCTACAGTTTGATCACGTCTCAAAACAGTATGTTCTGAAAATGGGTCAAGCACAATAGCAGTCCTTGAGATAAATTTGACAGCCACTGCTAAGCGGAACCTGACCAGCTTGGCTGCAGTACACCTGAAGGGATCATCTTGATGCAGCATATAGACTAACGGCTTCATACCACGTACATCATGTTTACCAAAGACCATTAAAGTTTTTATTCGCTTGACTTTCACTTGTTGCATGCCGCCAGCGATATCTACAATCCATTTTCCATTTGAATTAAAAAAAGATCAGCTGGAGGCCGCCAAAGCATGGATTAATAACGGCTGCCGGGGGTCTGTAATTTTTAGTACTGGTACTGGCAAGACAGAGATCGCATTTGAGTGTGCAAGGTTGGCAGCAGAGCTGTCAGGACGGGATCACTTTACAATATTGTTTCTGGTGCCAAGGATAGTGCTGATAGAACAAAACATCAGACGTCTACGACGTTACGGCATCTCTGATGATTACATAGGCATCTATTACGGTGAACGCAAGGAGATTAGAGAGATCACTATCAGCACATACCAAAGTGCCATCAATAATTACAACCTCATAAGGAGAGCTAACATGGTAATACTTGATGAAGTTCATCTTGTCAGCGAAAGCGCAGTAGCATTTGACAGCATCTTTGATATTATTGTAGAAGATTCGCACAAGGCAATTCTAGGACTCACTGCAACTATAAATGAAAAGGATCCAAAATATCAAACAATTCTAACTGTTGTCCCCCCCGTAAAGAAATACATGATAAGAGATGCAGTGACGGATGGCAGGCTCGCCAAGCCAATTGTCAGAGCGGTAGAAGTCAGCTTTACGTCAGAAGAGCAAAAAAGTTATGACGAGGCAAGTGCTGCGATAAAAGATATCTCAAGAAAGCTTCAGGCCTATGATCCAGTGAGGATGACCAAGATACTAATGCGCGGCGGGTCGCGGGCATCAATGGCAAAAATGTGGTTTGCACACGTGCGAAAACGCAAAGAGTTGCTCAGTGCCACTAGACAGAAGTTACTCAAAGCAGCAGAGTTGGTCAAGATGCATACAGGAGAGCGCATTATGATCTTTAGTGAAACTATCGACTCAATTCAGCAACTAAAGGCAATATTAGAGACAAATGGAATACCGGCTCAAACAATACACAACGGGGTCAAACCAAAAGAGAGGAAAGAGATCTTGGAAAGCTGGGGTAAAGATTATTTTCCTTTACTGTCGGTGCACACGCTTGAAATTGGATACGACGTGCCGCAGGTCGGCATTGCAATAATTATTGCTAGTACGTCTAATATGAACCAGGTCGCACAGAGGATTGGGCGAGTAGTAAGAAAAGTAGATGGAAAAGATCAGGCCCTTGTATATGTAGTCTACGTTAGAGGTACCAAAGATGACAATGTACTAAAGGTGGTCAAGGCGGCTATTGAAAAAGAGGATGAAAGAACTGCAACTCCCCATATCTATAAAGGTAAGAGACCTACACATGGTCAGAAGACCATAACAAAATTCTCATAGGTCCATGCAGGTAGACAACATGCCATCAATGCGTTCAAAGTATGAATCAATATCCATCTCGACTACCTTACCTGCATCAATATTTATGATGTAGGTTATATGTAGTCGGCCGTTAAGAATCTCATCTTCAGTCACTGGGGGGTTCTTGTAATATTTATCACACAATATTTTGACTTTTCTAATTTCACTTTGTCTTCTGTCACGAGGTGGACGCCTGAACAGTGAGGGTATTGGAAGGACGCTGACAGGAGGAGTTGCCAAGACAAACAGATTTGCATGTTTACTATACCGTGCTATCTTGCTTGCAATCCTTGCGGCATAATAGGACAGTGGATCGAGTGCATGTTCGGGGGGAATAAAGCCTGTTTCAATTTCAACAATGGCTGCTCCATCCCCTTTTTCCGCATACACGTCACAGATCAAAATATCTGTCAGTTGCTTTTCTACGTCAACTTTATACCCGTATCGGATCAGGTGCTTGGCGCATACAAGCTCCATCGCTGAATGATTTATCTTGACAAGGTTTCTCATATAGAGCTCGATAAGTCTATTCTTTACAAAATTCATTCTGTCCACCATTTGTTCAGGCTCGCCGGCTGACATTCTATCAGAGAGCGATGTCACATCTGCAACAAAGCGCTGTAAATCCAATTATCACAACATTATAGCAAAGAATAGTTTTAAAGATGATGATGATAATGCTACTCAATTAGCAACATTAAAAATTCCCCCAAAAGCATGCTTATCTTATAATGTCACTCTCGACAATCAATAAAATGACCATACTGGGGTCCGGTATTATGGGACATGGTATTGCTCAGGTGTCTGCAATGGCCGGCTACACTGTAGCCTTGCGCGACGTCGAACAATCTTTTCTTGACAAGGCAATGGAGAAAATAAGATGGTCGCTCAACAAATTAGTTGAAAAACAGAAGATATCACAGGCAGAGGCAGACAAAATCTTTGCTAGAATTACACCAGTAGTTGACTTGAAACAAGCACTCAAGGGTGCAGATTTGCTCATTGAAGCAGTGCCAGAGGACATGAACTTGAAGAGGAAGGTATATGCAGAGGTCGACAACTTTGCAGAGAGCAAGACCCTTTATGCTTCAAACACAAGCACTCTTCCAATAACTGAAATGGCAGCACTGACAAGCAGACCAGAGCGCTTTATTGGACTTCACTTTTTCAATCCACCACAGCTGATGCCCTTAGTCGAAGTGATACCGGGCAGCAAGACCGACCAAAGCATGATTGACATGGCAACAGGTCTTGTGCAAAAGATTGGCAAGCAGCCAGTGCTCTGTAAAAAAGATGTTGCAGGCTTTATTGTCAACCGTATCTTTATACCACTTGTTCACGAAGCCGTATATTGCGAAGAAAGAGACAAGGTTTCAATGACTACTATCGACTCAGCAGTCAAATTCAAGCTCTCATTCCCAATGGGGATATTTGAGCTTGCCGACTATACAGGCCTTGATGTGATACATAAAGCAACTGAAGAAATGCATTCCAGAGATCAGAAAGTCATCCATCCTCATCCCAAAATAAAGCAGCTATTTGAAGAAAAGAATTTGGGTCAAAAGTCGGGCAAGGGCTTTTTTGAATACAAAGGTGACAAATACGAGCGCATAGACCTCACAGAGGAGGAAGCCGCGAAGTACGATCCAGTTGCACTAATCGGAGTGGCTGCCAACAATGCAGCATGGCTTATTTCCAATAATG
This sequence comes from Nitrososphaera sp., assembly GCA_052038215.1. Lineage (GTDB taxonomy): Archaea > Thermoproteota > Nitrososphaeria > Nitrososphaerales > Nitrososphaeraceae > Nitrososphaera. Next base: position 14,461 of record JBQGBZ010000233.1, on the reverse strand, counting down.
TGTGTAGCAGAGAAGACTTGGAAAAAGCACTCAAACTGGGTATGGGGTTGAAAAAAGAGCTATTTGCAACAGTGCAAGAATTTGGAGTCAAAAATATCGTTCGCAGTATGCAAGACTTGGCTGCAAAGTATGGGCCATTTTATGATCCCGATCCGTACTTGGTCAGCTTAACATGATATAGCTCTTCCTACAATAATCAAAATTTTAGAAAATACTTCGTAATGCTACAAAGAAGTATATGCCTCATAAACCTTATTTATAGACTACATGCATTGAGTGGCTTCGAATTTAGCAAAGACTCTATCCATAGGATAGGTTCGTGTGTCTATCTCCAGGCACTATTTGGTTTGTATCATCATGCCTTTACAGTAGTAGCAAGAATCATTTCTACTGCGGTCTTTGCATCTTTTGCAACTGTTATTGAGACCCTGTTACGCTCATCCAAAAACTTACCACCATAAATATCTGCCACGCCGCCACTTCCTCCAATCGCTACCATTGTCTTCTTAGTCATATAGCCTACACCTAGCTCAATGAGCGTTCCTATGCCGCCACCTACTGCGATTATTCCATCTGCTGAAGATGCAACGACAAAATCTCTTGCATAGCCTATACCAGTGCACACCACAATGTCACAATATTCATTTGCATACAAGAAATCTTCTTGAGGTATTATCCCAACCGTGGTGCCGCCATATTCTTTTGCACCTTTGCATGCAGATTCCATTACGCCTCCAAGCCCTCCACAGACTAGCACCGCGCCAGCAGACGCAATCTCCTTGCCCACCTCATATGCCATCCTGCTTGCAAGGTCGGTACATCTGTCTTTGTTGTATCCAATCACGGCAATCTGTAGCTTACGCACAGGCCGGAGCAATAATCAGCGCATGAATTATAGTTTTCGCAGAGAGGTGTTTTTTATGATAAGATGCGCAAGAAAAATAAAACCAAATAGTGAAATAAAAGAAATAATAGTAATGGTTCACACTCGAATAGTCCACACTATTACAGTTTGACAAGAGTAGTTGTGACACATCATCATCCATATGCGGATTATCAAACACATCAACACACTCTCTCTCTCGCTCTGTGCAAAGTAAATAACTCTGAGATCCGGCCTCAAGGGCAGATAGAGTATTATTCGATTTTTGGTTTTTGTATATTTTTTCTAGGCTCTTAGTGGTAAGAACAGACAGATGCTTAAAAGCTCTTTTTATGGTGAGGGGATCTCATATTGAAAGTAAATCTCACGGTCTATTCTTGTTATTGCAAATGCCTATAACGACTAAGGCTTAAAATCATAATAGGGGAAATTATATTATGAAATTCCACAATAGGATCGAAGCTGGTAATCTCCTTGCAGAAAGGCTAGCGGAGAATAGGTATCCCTCTATGATAGTACTTAGCATCCCCCGCGGAGGCGTCATATTGGGAGATATTGTAGCCAAGAAGCTTGGCGCCGACTTTGACATTGTGATACCAAGAAAGCTTGGGGCACCCGAGAATGAGGAGCTTGCTATTGGGGCAGTGATGGAAGATGGTACTGCATACATTAATACATATATCGTCAATGCGTTGAGAATACCCGAGACCTATCTACAAAATGAACGGTTACGTCAGGTCGCAGAAATCAGGCGTAGATCTACAGCATACAGAAAGCACGATCTTAGTTATAAGATAACAGGCAAAAATGCTATCATAGTTGATGATGGCATTGCAACAGGTGCTACAGTTATCGCATCTGCAAGGTGGGCAAGAAAGCATCATCCATCAACCCTTACTATTGCGGTTCCCGTTGCGCCCTCCCAAACTGTGGATGTGCTAGAACAGGAGTCTGATTCTGTTATAGTACTTCATATGCCCCATGATTTCGGATCAGTTGGGCAGTTTTATGAAGAGTTTGGACCAGTCTCTGACGATCAGGTGACCCAGATCATGCGTTCAAGAGGACTATTGCTGTAGAACTAATATATGGCATGAATATTGTCAAAATTGAATGAAATCTCGCATCAAAGACCCCACACTTGCCAAAGAAGGCAAGAACCGTATTGATTGGGCAGAAGCCCATATGCCTGTACTTGTCGCACTTCGTCAGAAATATGAAAAAACCAAGCCTCTTGAAGGAATAAGGATAGCTGGGTGTCTACATGTTACAAAGGAAACAGGAGTCCTTGTTAGGACCCTCAAGGCTGCAGGTGCCCAGTTGTCATGGTGTGGTTGCAATCCATTGAGCACTCAGGATGATGTTGCTGCCTCCTTAGCTGAAGATGAAGATATTTCAGTATTTGCAAGTAGAGGTGTGACGCAACAGGAATATTATGACGATATTCATTCTGCTATGATGCTCGAACCACATGTTACCATTGATGACGGTGCAGATCTGACAGTTGAAATGCACAAGAAAAATTTTGACTCAATAAGAGGAGGTACAGAGGAAACAACTACAGGTGTCATCAGGTTGCGTGCAATGCAAAAGGCAGGCAAATTAATGTATCCAATTATTGCTGTTAATGATGCTGAAACAAAGCATGACTTTGATAACGTTTATGGGACTGGCCAGTCAGCCTTGGATGGTATAATACGCGCAACTAACATTCTGGTTTCGGGTAAGAACGTAGTGGTTGCAGGCTATGGTCACGTGGGCAAGGGTATTTCGCGGCGTGCAGCTGGCCTAGGTGCCAATGTTATTGTTACAGAAGTCGATCCAATAGCTGCCCTCAAAGCCAAGATGGACGGCTATGCGGTAACCAAGATGGAAAAAGCAGCTGAGATAGGCGATGTTTTCATCACCACAACAGGTTGCAAGGATATTATTATTGACAATGATATTGCCAAGATGAAAGATGGCGCAATCTTAGCAAATGCAGGACATTTTAATGTAGAAATTTCTATACCCGCGATGGAAAAACAATCAGTACGCCAGAATAAGATCAATGAAAACATAATGCAATATGTCCTCAAAAATGGCAGTAGGATATACCTGCTTGGTGAGGGTCGCCTCGTGAATCTAGCTGCAGCAGAAGGTCACCCCTCAGAAGTCATGGATATGAGCTTTGCCAACCAATTTCTATCAGTAATCAAGCTAGTACAGCAAGGCGACACAATGAAGCCGTTAGTATACAATATCGAGAGGAGCCAAGATCAGGAAATCGCACTTGCTAAACTGCAGTCAATGAACATCGAGATCGACTCGCTGACACCTCCACAAAAGGCGTATCTTGAAGGCTTCAATGAAGGGACATAGTATTAATTATCGGTATGCCAAGACCAAAAAAGGCGGATGGGTAGTCTAGCCTGGTTAGGATACCTGTCTCACACACAGGTGGTCGAGAGTTCAAATCTCTCCCCATCCACTTTTGATTTATCCGAGAACTTTCTTTGTATTTTAAAAGATAGCAACTACAGAGCAAAAGGCGTACGAGATAATCAAAAGTATAAGGAAAAACAACTGATGACATCTAGTAACTAATAATGCAAAAAAGATATACAAGGAGTTCTTTTAAAAGAATTTTTAAGACAAGGGATTATTTAGATTTCGAAAATAGATTAATTGAGAAAACGCAGTTTTGTAACTGTTATGAGATGGTCGAAAAGATATGTTGAGCCTTTTGCTTACTTCTTGGCTCCCAGCGTCCTGTTCTTTAGCCTCATTTGGCTGCCATGGCATTTTCTGCACCTAGTAGTTGAGATGGGATTCTTTGCTCCGCATTTGAAGCATATCTTGAAGAATAATCTGCGTTGCTGTGCAATCTGTTTCTTTGCTGCATCCGTAATTGGCATTTATACTGTTCTTATTCAAAGGAAGGCTCTTTTCTACCTTTCTGTTCTCACGTTGCTTATTTCACAGAAATGTAAGAGAGGATTAGCGTATTCTCAATCTTATGCTAATAGTTGTGTATTGATGGTGATACCAGTAGGATGGGTCGCCATATTTGACGATGCTTGTCTTACTGTTTCGAAGGCCATAATTCGAATTCTTCTTTACACATTAGAATAACTTGACATACTGGGCCAGAACTTTTTGGTATATTTCTCTCCGTAGAATAACGCAGAGCTTCTTAAGATGAGGACCGAGATAGACAAAAGAGGGCTGCACCTTAGTTAACAATTAAAAGATCGATCTAAGATAATAAGAGATGATTAATTCTTCTATTTGCGATTTCAACATACTCTTTGCTCACGTCATATCCTACAAAATGTCTTCCACTTTTTATAGCGGCAATACACGTGGAACCTATACCACAAAATGGATCTAGCACAACTTCACCTTTGAATGTATAAAGCTGTATGCAACGGTATGGAAGCTCAATTGGAAAAGGAGCAGGATGACCTGTACGAGTTGCAGATTCTGCAGGAAAATTCCACGTGCTCCTTGTAAATGCAAGAAATTCGCCCTTGGTTATTGTATTCTCTCTGTTATGAGAACTGCGATGAAAAGTTCCTTTAGAGAAGATTAGCACATATTCATGCACATCTCTCAATGTCGGATTGGATGCAGATTGCCAACTCCCCCATGCTGTAGAAATCCCAGAGCTTGCAGCCTTGTTCCAAATTATCTCGCCACGCATAAGAAAGCCTAATTCATGCATGTCTTCGATTATGTAACTATGTAATGGGATGTAGGGTTTTCTTCCTAAATTTGCGATATTGACACATACTCTCCCACCATATACAAGTACACGATATGTCTCTTTGAAGACTTGCTTTAGCAAGCTTCGATATTCTTTTATGCTCAAATCTTGATCGTAATTCTTGCCAACATTGTATGGAGGAGAAGTAACCATAAGATGAACACTTTGTTCAGGCAGTTCGTCCATCGTTTCGCTGCTCTTACAAAAAAGTTTGTTTAAGTTTTGAGGCTCAATACAATTCTCCCTATAATTGTGTTCATGGTTGCTTTCGCCATTATTTGTTGTACTCTGTCTGTAAAGTCTACGACTGTAAAACCTTGAAGAATCATGAGATTCCCTTTTTGAAACTCCGAAGCCTCTTGTTTCTGTTGATTTTCTCTTTAAGGATTGGTTCATATTTGGTAAAACCTTTCCATCCATAGATAAGAATTATGTGAGAATAAACGTCATGATTTTACTATGTATCAAGCAATGATTGATAAAAAATCAACGCCGAAATAATTCATATTGTGAAAAATTTCTTAGAGAGGCAAGTGGGTGGATGTCAGAACTTGAAATAAAGTTCAGAAAGGGTAAACCGATAAGATGCTTGCCGAATAGCGGATTGTATTTTTTTTATGTACATTATATTTTCTGAAACTGCTTGCAAAGCAGATACCTCAAGATTATATAGAAACATCTGAACATGACTATACAAACAATACCCCTATTATCCCTACGGGGCAATCAGATTCTCTTCTTATGTTAGAAAAAGAGAACAAATATGTTCACTAAAATAGGATGTATTATACCAAGAAATGCAAGCTACTGTGAAAAGAGAAAAGTATGAGTGAGTTAAATTAGTGGGGCCGAAGGGATCTGTCCTGATATGGCTGTTGCCACACTCATTTGAACCCTTGACCCACGGGTTTCTTCTTCTTCTTTTCTCCTGCTAATTTAGCCCTTTTATCAGATCTGGAGCCCGTTGCGATGCCTGGCTTCGCTACGACCCCACTAAGCGTGCATCGTGCTATGGATAGCATAAAGATGTCCGTATAAGTCTTGCTAGAACATAAGCTCAGGTGAGCTGCTATTCATCTCATCATCATCGTATCGCTTCTCAGATCTCTGCCGACGAGCTGATCAGTACTATTCAGGTACCAATGCTGCGTCTTAGGAAATAGGGGCAGATGCAGGGTCTTACCGCTATCTTTATTGAGGTAATCTGCTACGAGAGTGTTGTTATAAGACCTTACTAGCTGATGAGCCGCTGTTGGAACAAGGAGGTTAAAGTCGTCTAATGTGCTGTTCGCCATCAATTCTGGAATTGCGCCAAGCGCCTGACTTGTATTTGCATTTTTAAGCAGCACATTCCTTTCGCCATTAACCCATTCTTCTTCAAACTGCAAATTCAATAGAGTTACTGCAGCTTCCTGGAATGCTTTATCAAAATTATTCTCTGAGGACTCGATTCCAACTATGAAGCCGTTCCAAATGCCGGTGTCATTGGCAGTGGTGTAGTTACGCGTAAATACCATTGCTTTTCCGGAAATTTTCTTATTTTCTACATTAAAATTGTAATCTATATCATAGCCAGGAACCAGATCAGTGGAATTGCCATCACCACCACCATATATCGACGCGTAAATTGGCTCGGTAGAATCAATAGTGTAGCCGTTCAGATTTCTTGTCAACATTGGTAAAACTTCGCTTGTAAAATACTGCTCAGGCGTTTTAAAGTTAGAAACAGATATCGGGGCGTTTCCAAGGGACATTTCTCGGACCTTCTCTGCGGATATTATAGAACTAAAGCAAATGCGATCGGTTTCGCAAAGCGAGGTACTTGGGAGAACGTACAACGGCATGAATGGCTGAAAGACATATACAAGCGTGTTTTCATCTCCTCTTGCAAAGAATACAAAACCGCTCATGGATTGATATGGCCTGATTATCTGTAGATCTGCACCCCAGTCTTCAGGGAGGAATGTTGTTGCGGCTTTTTCTTTTGGATCGGTCCATTTAACAAAGCGACTTTCATTCTGAACCTGCGACTCTGTTCTACCGATCTCGCCTGTATCGTTAAGTGCAATTGGGTAGCCGCCGCTGTAGATTATATTCTTATTTGCATTTGTGTGTGTCAGGAATTTAGACAGCTCGTCCTTACTTTCAGCTGGCATGAAAGCGTTTGTACGTGATTTAGCACTTTTTGCATCCCACCACTCAGAAGCAAGAAGATGCTCATCTGGTGCAGGTACTGAAGATGTAAATGTCATTATGTCTGTGTGGCTATCCAAAATATCCCAATCCGCCAGCGGAAATACTGGTCTCTGTGTGGCTGTCGATCCTACTACAAATTCTGGCTGGTGGGCAGACAAGAGACTACTGGCCAGCATTAGTACAAGCACACAAAAGGTTAGCCAGCCATAACGAATCAACAAGCAGTAACTACCTGCACAATAATGGGATTTAACAATTAACTTACTTGGAGTCATATTCTAATATTATCTTCTATTAGCTCATTTCGAAATCGATAAAGGATTTTACTGGCCATCAGTGGTTGTTGACGGGAGAGACACAGCTACGGGCGAGAAGGACTAGAATAAAGATTCTCAAGGCCATAGCTGATAAAAATGGAGCAGCTGGGTTTTCAGATATCAAGGCTTCTACGGGGCTTTCTACAGGCTCCATCTACTATCATCTTGAGCGTATGAGCAACTATGTCACTAAGAACTCGAAGTACTACATGATCACAGAGGAGGGTCTGCAACTTTTGCGTGAAGTTGATTCCAAATATGCAGATCTTACCCCGCTTAAGAGAGCAGAAGAAACGGTACAGCCAGAAAGTTCGGACACGTCAGAAGAAGCCATCAAGCGACCACGCTACCTGAGAGCACGTCACTATGTTTTTCTGGGTATAGTGCTAACAGCCATTGCATTTTCCGCCGTAGGTCTGCTTACAGACTGGCAAGCATTCTTTCTAAATGCTGGTGTCATCGCATCGATAGCAAGTGCAGCTACTATTGCTGCATCATTTTTGATGATAAGGTACTCTTATTCCTCTGTCAGATACAGAGGCATGATGCTTTCAGTTTCAGCGCTTACAGTTCTGCTTGCAGGGTTATTTGTATTTTCAGGCGTCCAATTCACGGGTGCGTCCCCAGCGCAGTCCTATGATAACTCAATGGATGCCCTGCTATCCTCATATTCGTTACATTGGCAGATTAGATAGAGGCATATATAGTGCATGTTGATGACAGAAGGGATCCCTCGGCATTCAATTAGTGGGTAGTAATTATCTAGCATTAATCTCTCTCTCTTATCTTTACCAAGTAAGGGCTTGGCAATATTGAAGCCAGCATAGATATACACCTCCAACGTAAGTTGAGCTATGCAGAACTCTCAAAAACATTAGACATTTTTATGGCTTTTCTTGTCATCCTTGTACCTGAACTTATCTAGCTTAATCAGCTGATGATACGATCCAAATTGCGAGCTGTCGACGCTGTCAAGCGATGATTCCTGATGCTCGTTTTCATCGACAAAGACCTTCAGGGTATGGTATGTAGTCGAGCGCTGTACGGGTATTCTGCCAGCCGATCTAATCAGCTGCCGAATCTCTTTGGGTCTCATGAGTTGGCCATGCTGGGCACCTGCAGCGGTAGAAATACTCTCGTTAATCAGAGTACCGCCGAAGTCATTTACACCGGCTGCAAGCAATAGCTGGGACATCCTCGCTCCCTCCTTAACCCATGATACCTGTATGTTAGGTATATGGTTGTTCAACATTATCCTTGCCACAGCGTGCATCTTGACGACCTCATTACCATCTGCACCTGGTCTAATTCCATGGATGGCCTTGCGGTTGTACATTGGAGCTTCGGTGTGTACAAAGCTGAGCGGCACAAATTCTGTAAATCCATGCGTCTCTTTTTGGATGTTACGTAAAAGGTCAATGTGCTCTGCCTTCTGACGGGATGATTCAATATGGCCGTACATTATAGTTGAAGTAGTAGGTATACCAAGAGCATGAGCTTGCTTGATGATTGTTATCCAGTCTTTTGTTGAAATTCTGCCCGGCGAGATTATATCTCTCAGACTCTGGTCAAGAATCTCTGCTGCAGTACCTGGCAAGCTTCCGACGCCAGCCTCTTTTAGCATTTTGAGGTATTCTGGCACCGGGGTTTCAGATCTTAGTGCTCCATATAGCACTTCTTCAGGCGAAAACGCATGGATGTGTATATCTGGCAAATCTTTCTTAACTGCCTTGCAAATATCGATGTAGAGGTGTCCATCCATCTTAGGCGGCAGGCCAGCCTGAATACATATCTCTGTCGCACCAAGGTTTGCAGCTTCCTGAGCCCTCCTCACAATCTCCTCAGTAGGAAGAAAGTATCCTTCCTCTTCGCGAAAATCTCTACTAAACGCGCAAAAACCACACTGCTTGATACAGACGTTTGTAAAGTTGATGTTCCTATTGACCACATATGTTGTATAATCACCCAAAGTCCTTTTGCGAAGTTCATCTGCCACCATTACTGAGAGGTTCAGCTCAAGGCCAGTAGAATCAAAGAGTTTGACTGCTTCGTCTATTGATATATCCTTACCGCTTAGGGCCCTGTCAAGAGCTGACGCCACCATAGAGTCAGCACTTTTTAGCAGTGAATCAATCATCGGCATAAGAATAGTCCTCCTTTGTCAATCCAGAGTTGTCAGCAATCAAGCTTGCATGTTTTTGCAGCCGCTCCGATGTAATAAATCCACCTTTGAGGAATTCAGGATAGATTGGAAGGCGTGCTCTAAGCTTGTACCCCTTGCTTTCAGTCACATTTCTCACTAGTCCAATAGAAGGCCAAGGAAACTCGGGGTTAACATGATCAACTGTAACGGGGGATATGCCTCCCCAGTCACTTATGCCAGCGGATATATATTGGCCAAAGATGTCAGGATTAAGGTTTGGTGGCACTTGGATGTTCATGCTCGCCATCACGATCCTTGCCATCGCAACTGATCTAAGAAAGTATTCAGGCGATGCGGGTGGAAACTCTGCCATATCGGTATTAGGCTTTGGGGCAAAGTTCTGCATAATAACTTCCTGTATGTGGCCATATTTCTCATGTAGTTGTCTTATCACAAATAGCGAATCGATAAGTTCCTCTTGTGTTTCACCTATTCCTACCAGTAGACCAGTGGTTATGGGAAGCCGGAGCTCTCCGGCACTCTCAAGCGTCTTCATCCTTACCCTCGGATTCTTACTTGGTGCATTTTCATGGGGCATGCCCTTTTCCATCAACCGCCTGCTTGATGTTTCAAGCATCAGCCCAAGGCTTACATTAGTGTCTTGCAGCATCGACATTTCCTTTTTGGTCAGGCTGCCTGCATTTGTGTGTGGTAGCAATCCTGTTTTTTCGAGAACAAGCTCACTCATATGGCAAATGTATTCAACAGTTGATGAATAACCGAGAGAATGAAGCCAAGTTCTTACTTGCTCATATTTTTGCTCTGGCCGCTCGCCGGTTACAAATAATGCTTCTGTACAGCGAAATTTCTTGCCAGCCTCTGCTATTGCAAGAACCTGATGAGGGTTCAGCATTGAAAGCATTGGATCTGATAGTTCCTTCTTATAGGTGCAATAAGTGCATGTGTCACGACAGAGATTTATGAGATTAAGGAAGACTTTTCTTGAATATGTGATTATATCGGGCCTTGTCATATCCCTTATCCTGCCTGCGGCCATAACTAGCACATCAGTGGGACATTCTGCCATCAATTGATATGCTTCAGTCTTGGTTACTCCTGACTCTAAGGCATGGTGAAGCACCTCCGCAACAGCATGATTTACTAGCAAATGCAGTAGTATTGGAAAGTGTACATTACTAATAAATAATAACATGGTTGAATGTAAACTAGAAAAACAATAATAGTAAAAAGAGGCTGCTACTATGATGGCGCCACATCATAACAATCCCCCACGGACTGAAGGCAATATTTTAGAAACAACTGCAATTCCGTGACAAAATTATGTAGTTTTTACATTTATTTTTTCTGTACGATCCAGTCAGACCAAGGGGTTGTTATGAATTTCCCTATTATCTTGTTTTGAATCAAGATCTTGACCCTCCTCTTGACAGTATTGGTAGTTAGCCCTAGTGTGAGTCCTATGCTTCTATAGGATGTTCTGCAATTATCAGCTAAAATTCTGAGAATCTGTAAGTCTAAATGATCCATGTGGAAATCGTCCTCTATCCCCTCCAGACTCATGGCTACTCGACATACCAAAAATCTTTATAAAAATTTGTGTCACCAATGTGCAATTGCGTATACATCAGCACTAAATATAATGACAGACAAGAAGGAGTATCTGAGATTGCTTTGGAAAAAGTCGAATCATCTCATAATGATAATAATGTTAGGATTCCGTCTTCGGCATGGAAAGTACTGGCCGTTCTAGCCAGCCTTGCAACTATGGCAATGTATGCAGAGACCATGCTGATACCTGCTATTCCTGACCTTATTCGCGATTTTAATGTATCTTATGGTATGTCATCTTGGATACTCACCGCCTATCTAATTTCTGGCGCAGTCATGACGCCGATCGCAGGGAAATTAGCAGACATATACGGAAAAAAGAAGGTTCTCCTCGGAGTATTATCTGCCTACATAATAGGGCTTGCAATGGCAGGCTTTTCACCAAACATCTACTTTATGATTGCAGCAAGGGCAGTACAGGGAGTAGGAATGGCCATGTTTGTCATAGCATTTGGAATAATTAGAGACCAATTTCCTAGAGAAAAGTTGTCCATAGGCCAAGGTGTCATTTCCTCAATGTTTGCGTCAGGAGCAGTCTTAGGTCTTTTGCTTGGAGGATTCATAATTCAAAATTACGGGTGGCAAGCAACATTCCTTTCTGCCATTCCAATTGCAATTGCGCTGTTTGCGATAAATAGCAAGTATAACTATGAGAAGCAACGCCCCATGGCACAGCAAGGAGCAATTTCTGACAGGATATCAACGGGAACATCGACAATTGTCGATAGTCCTAAGAAGGAAAAAGTTGATGTCAAGGGCGCAATTACCCTTGCGACGTTTGTTACTTCGTTTTTGCTTGCATTGACGCTTTCAGAAACAAGTGGGAATAATGGCGGTAGCAGTAGTGGTTCAGTCAGTCTGGTCTTTGCATTGATCGCATTAGGAATTGCTACATTTGCACTTTTTGTGATTATAGAAAGGCGAGAGAAATATCCTCTTGTTGACTTCAAAGTTATTTTACACAAGGTTATACTTCCCAGTAATTTGATAATATTAGTTGTAGGCTTTTCAATGTTCATGATATTTCAGACAATACCAGTACTTGTAAGAAATCCTCAGCCCTTTGGATTTGGGCTAAATGCAGCAGAAGCTGGATATGTGCAATTGCCTTTTGCAATTGTGCTTCTAATATTTGGCCCAACTTCAGGGTTTATAGTCTCCAAGATGGGAGCTATCAGACCAATAATCATAGGTATTGCAATTACAACTGCAGGCTTTATGGGACTATTGGCATTTCATGCGGACCTCTTGACGATTTCTCTTAACTTAGCCGTTCTTTCAACAGGGTTATCATTAACAAACGTAGGGGCAATGAATGTCACTATGCTAGCAACTCCTATACAACATATAGGAATGTCACTTGGCACGAACAATCTTATGAGAATCCTTGGCAGTTCAATAGGGCCTGCACTTGCAGGAATGTATATGCAGACAAATCAATCCCCCCTAGTAATAGCAGGGCAGACTGCATCATCATTTCCAAGTGCAAGTGCATACAATTCCATATTTCTAACTGCCGTCATATTATCTGTGGCATCAATGGGTTTGGCACTTTTTCTGCGAGGAAAAGCAAAGAAAATCTCCATAGCAAACCTGTCGTAAATCATATACTTCCAAATGAATGATGTGCTGGACTGAAACTCTTTAGCTAAGACAAGAAGAAACAACTTCGGAGGACAAGTAAAATTATTGTCAAGTTCATGGAAACTATATTCTAATCAATGGTGTGCGCGCACATACACAAAAATAGTGATTGCAAAAAGATAGTTGGCGACTAGATCAACCAATAAGTCTTATTCCTAGCCCGGCGATTTCTAGTTGGAATAGGTTGTTTGTATTCAGCGGGCTACCTTTCATTTTTCGATTATCCTCTTGAATTTGTCAAGATAAGCTCTTATATCAACTAAGCAGTATATTCTCTTCCTCTGTTATCCAACATACAATGTTATTTTGTAGAAGCAATAACAAAATATTTACCGCTAAGGAGATTCTTGCTGGCTAGGCCTGGCTGCCAGGGTTGCAATGACTTCGACTGTCTGACCGTCACGTAGTATTGTAAGTTTTAGATTATCACCTACCGCCTTTTCCGTTTCCACATAGGCCAAGATATCATCGATCCTCCTCACAGTGTTGTTGTCGATCCCAACTATTACATCTCCTCCAAGCTTGATCGGTATGCCATCGATGACTGCATCTTCGTCACCTCTTTGGATGCCAGCCTTTTCGGCAGGGCTTCCAGCTACTATGTCCATGACCATAAAACCACGAGGCTCGTCAAGACCAAGGCTGTCAGCTATGCCGGGAGTCATATCCGTGCCTGCGACCCCAAGCCACGGATGCTGGTATGACCCTGTGGTGATAAGCGATGGCACGATCTGAGACATCGTGTTTGACGGAATAGCAAAGCCAACACCTGCAAACTGGCCTGTGGTTGAATAGATAGCAGAATTAATCCCTATTACCTCACCTCTCATATTGAGGAGCGGTCCACCAGAGTTACCAGGATTGATAGGGGCATCAGTCTGAATGATATCAGGTATGGTGAAACCTTCTTCTTCTTGCGCAGGGATTTGCCTGCCTACTCCGCTGACGATACCTGTGCTCAAAGAACCAGAAAGCCCGAAAGGATTGCCAATAGCAGCCACGCGCTCCCCTACTCTTACCTTAGACGAATCTGCAAGTGATAATGAGAGAAGTTTTTCCTTTGGTACTCCTTGCACATAAAGGACTGCAATATCGGCAGACGGGTCTGAACCTATCAGCGAAGCGCGATATACACTGCCATCTGGAAAAGTTACATCCAGCCTATCACCCCCGCCGCCGACAACATGATGATTTGTAATGATGTGACCATTGTCATCATATACAAAGCCCGATCCGAGTCGAGATTCAAATACTTCTATTTCATTGCTGTCAGTTATTTGAACGACGGAGTTTTCTACCTTCTGGAAAAGATCTGGCAATGTCAGCGGCGTATCCGAAGCTTTGACTACACCTACTTGCCCTACACGAAAAGCATCCTCATTAAGTCCTCTCCTTCCATCCGTAGTCGTCTGCACAAGATCGCTTAAAAACGGCACATCGATACCCAAATAGTCATCGAGATCTGTGAACTGCGAAAATACAAACAAGAGCACAAATGCAGCAATCACAATAATTGATACGGCTAGAATAGCCTTGATCAATATTGAGAAAAATTGTTACATCTTATTCTAATAATCTTTTGCCCGGTTGAAAAATTTCGGCGTGTGCACCTGTGACGACTACCACTATTGCCTGCTGACGTATGGTGCACTCAACTCTAGTTGAGGCTCTTCTTCAAGAAACTCCACCAGGCGTGTGTAGTATAGCAGAAATTCCCTTCCCTTAGTAGTAGTCCTATACACTACTCCATCTGAGGTAGACACATCCTGTTGTATCAGCCTCTTTCCGATTAGCTCTCCAAGGTAGAGGTGTACCTGCTCGTAGCTGAGGTTTGCTTTGTACATTATATGGGTCTTTTTTATCCCAGAGGTGGCAAGTGACAACACGTCGCCCATTATCTG
>JBQGBZ010000232.1:0-1330 GCA_052038215.1 Nitrososphaera sp. | reverse complement strand
AATTGCAGTTTATGACAATGGTATTTTCACCCTCATTATAGCCGATGCATGCTAGTTCTCCTGCTTCGGCTGTAAAGGGAACATGCTGAGGTTGTTGATATGGTACCACCAACCCTGTCAAAAGGAAGAGAAGGATAATAGCTGCAACAGTAGTAGTATAATGCTTATTAAGATTGGTCATGCAACTGTTACTTTGAGATTTATCTAGAGGATGCAATTGTGCTTAACTGAGCCTAAGGTCTTGGAAGGAGGTATATATACTTGCAGGATAACCGCAACAAAATTAAGATAATTATTTAACCAGGACGTGGAATCACCGTAGTTTCTTCTGTCCCAAATTTTTCTGATACTGCAACATTTATTTTTGTTAGTATCTCATGTGCTTGTCTCAGTGTCAAATTTTGGTCTAGCACTACATGCAGCTGTGCAGAGAATGCATGACCCAGTGGTCTTATCAGCACATCATCTACATTTACATCAAACTTCTGCTCGACAAATCTTGCAATCTGGTCTTCCATTTCTGGGCTTTTGACTGCATCTACCAAGACTAGTGTTGATTCTTTGAACGCTTGATATGCCATATAGAAAAAATGCATCCAAAGCAGTTGCGGCTAATTGTTGTAAGTATTTTATAATCTCTAGCAGCCCTTCTTCTCTCTGCTTTGTTCCTAGACTTTGCCCCAAGTCTGCTGTCACATTTATTAAAATTTATGTTCTTGCAATACTAATATTCCCTGTTATAAAACATCCTTCGTCGGTTGAGAGTTATGATTTTGTTTTCTGAACACACGCATAGTAAAGTTAGCAGCCACAATGGAAATCACAGATGCAACAATTGCTATCCCCCATTCTGTCAAGTTCAATGGGTGTAGCTCAAATACATCACTCAATGGTTTGGTATAGATCGCTACTACCAGCAACCCTAATGACAAGCCGATCGCTCCAACCAATGGTTTATTGACCACATTGGATTTACCTAAAATTGCTTTTAGTGTAGAAGAATAGTTCAAAACATGCCAAGTTTGTGCAAGGCTTAGAGTGGTGAAAGCCATGGTCGGAGCTACTAAATATTCGTCTTCCTGTGATAGCGCCCATAGAAACACAGCAATTGCAGCAGCTGTCATCAATGCCGATTGTATACATATGTCAAGCCATTCTTTTCTAGAGATTAGGGGCTGATGTTTTGCAGGTGGTCTAATACCTATAGAATTTTTATCACCTTTTTCTGCTGCAAGAGCCAGCGCCGGAAATGTGTTTATAGTAAGGTTCATCCATAACAGCTGCAAAGGAAGCAAGGGAAACGGTAATGCCATTACTATAGCAACAAGCA
>JBQGBZ010000231.1:0-1996 GCA_052038215.1 Nitrososphaera sp. | reverse complement strand
CTTAAGTATTACAAAAATTTAACTAATCCATACCAAAGGTGAGAGAATCGCATGCATTCGCATAGTGATGCTATACTGTGCTCAACTTTCTGACCTTTTGCGCTTAACACATTGTGCGGTTTTCTCTGGGGAAGCCTACCAAGTGCCCATCACAGAGACAACCACGCCTCAGGCTGAGCTTCTTGTCAATGGCATCAAACAGATGTCCATCATGGTAATGGGTAATAAACGATAGCGGCAAGACATGAGGGCAAAAACATCCCCCACCTTCTCATCAAATCCTTATTTCGTTTTTAAGCCCATAAAAATAGCAAACCCATGTTGTAGGTCTCTTTTGCCATAAAAGTTGATTACAGACCATTGTACGATTTGACTTACAGACTTCTGGAAAGTCATGCCCATGACAAGTCACTCGGCTCACTGGACAATTCAATACACTGCCCTCATACCAATCTCTTAGCCTGGGATTATTTATGCTTTTAATCCAAGCAGCCTGACAGGACTAATGAAAAAGAAGGCTTCTACAAGCTAAGAAAGACATTCTGGACATACCCCACGGGTTCTTACCCAGCAAAGAGTATGGCGGGCTGTACCTTGTGCAGGCGAGAGTCTCCAGGAGAATTCTGAAAAGCGTCTATGACTCACTTACAGAGACAGATGGGAGCCGCCCTGACTGGGGAAAGACAGCCAGGGCTTTTGGGGGTAATTTTCTATGGTGCGATGTGGCTGTCTAAGATGTCTCTAAGACGAGCTATTTGACCGTTAAAATATTCGATAGCAGGGGGCTGAATGCCATGTGCATCTTCTATAACATCCTCCGCATGAGCCATGCGTTTTAGTTGGTCTTCTATAGTATCAACCAAATCTCTTATGGAAACGTTTTCCAGTATCATATTACTTCTTATCCTTAGATCTTTTGCTTTCCAGCTGGTCTATGATATGTTGAAAGGCTTTAGGATTTTTCTCAAATCCAATGACCTGTCTCTTCATGGTATGCGCTTGGAATACTGTCGTACCACTCCCTAAAAAGAAATCTGCTATCACATCGTCCTCGTGAGAGGAGTACGCCAGTATCTTACTGACTAAGGCATCAGGTAATTTCGTGAGATGCTTGTACCTGCCACGTCTGGGTTCTTGTTTGAAATACCAGACCGAACTCATATCCCGATAATGCAGAGATTTCCCCTGCTCATCTTTGTCGGTGATCTTGAACCGACAGTGCTTGTTGAAGGTCAGCTTGGCATGCCTGTGTTTCTTACAGTAATAGATACGACAATGGGCACTATTAAATTTGTGCTTGGCAACTATCGGAAAATCATATTGATAAATAATTTCGTTGATGAGCACGAAGCCTATCTTTATCAAGGCGCTCTGGACAATGTGCCCCTGACTCCACCCTGAGACCACATACATGCTGCCGTGCTCTTTCAGCACACGATAGGCTTGGACCATCCACGCGAGACAAAAACGAGAGTAATCCTCTGGGGCAAATACATAACCAGGAATGACCCGCTCAGGATACTTCGTGTAAAATCGGATCAACCGTTGTTCGTCCATAGCAAAGGGTGGGTCAGCAATGAGTAAATCCAAACTGCTGTCCGGAACGTACTCCTTGGCTCCTGCACTACATGAGGTGTTGTAGAGTCTTAGAGCCTCTCCCACCGTATAGATTGTCATACCTTGATTGCCAGGGTTAAGACCACCTGTCCATCCTGCTCGTCACAGGTCGAAAACAAAATATCCTGCTCCTCGTATTCGGCTATTTGCTTCAGGGCATACGCTTTCACCTCTTCCAGAAAACCCATAGCGCCTTTGCCATTCCTGCCAAAGAGCGAGGGTTTCTTCCGAGGGGGTGTGGTGAGCGTCTCCATGTCGGGGCAGGCTTGTGTAGGCGTCTTCGGCTCTGCTACCTCATTGTTGTCGGAACTCTGAACGCTCTCAGTTCCATTATCGGTCGTTGTTGCTGTATCTGAAGCCTCTTTCTTGGCATCACTCC
>JBQGBZ010000230.1:0-5708 GCA_052038215.1 Nitrososphaera sp. | reverse complement strand
TTTTGGTTTACATTCCATCCTGAAGTCTATGTATTCGTGATACCTGCAATCGGTATGATATATGAGATAATCCCCAAGTTTTCTCGAAAACCTATATTCAGCTATACTTCAGGGATAACAGCTTTTATATTGTTGACCATCGTCTCTTTTGCCTCCTGGGCCCACCACATGTTTGCAACAGGTATGGGCTTTACAGAAAAAACAGTATTCATGATAGGCACATTAGCGGCTGTTCCAGCCTCAGCTATGCACATATTCAATTGGATAGCGACAATGTGGGGAGGTAGAATCAGGTTCAAAGCACCAATGGCATTTGTAGTTGGTGGAATCATAACATTCTTTTTGGCTGGAGCAGGTGGTGTGGTAAACAGTGCAATGCCCCTCGACTTTCTAACTCATGATAGCTATTGGGTAGTGGGGCACATGCATCTCTTTCTTATGGGCATCATAACTTTTGCATTTATGGGCTTCATATACTACATGTTCCCACTAATAACAGGTAGGACGTATAATGAGCGGGCAGCTATGGTTCACTTTTGGTTGATGTTTATAGGGGTGAATCTGGTATTCGTTACACAGCACTTACTTGGACTATACGGAATGCCTCGTCGTGTATTCGATTATGTGCCTGATGAACCGCTCATCATGATGAACCAAATCTCCACAGTAGGCGCGTATATATTGGCTGTTGGAATGGGAATCTTCCTTTATAATCTAATTAAAAGTGCGGGTTGGGGTAAACCAGCAAATATGGAAGATCCCTTTAGTATCCAGGAGAAATATTATGACTACAGACGCCGCGAACCTCATCACTAAGTACAATAGGAGAAATAGATATGAGTTCACATGACTCAGACAGTGACGAAAAAGAACCAATAATTCTCACATCGCCTAGAAGGTTTGGAAAAGGCATCGTTATGGTGATAGTGACATTAGCCATAGGAGCAGCAATTCTAATTCCATTATTTGAAGAGATGTATGAAATTCCACCACCAGTAACCCAAATACGCACAGAGAGTCCTGCTGCTGAGGAAGAAGAGCAAGCTCCGGCAGAACCCGGCACTACTTCTATATCAATACTTGCGGGAGCAGCGGTTCAAGGGAGCCCTGATTATGATCCAGATGCAGCAGAGGTACCAGTCGGCAACAGTATCGTTTGGGACAATCAAGACACAGTTCCCCATACTGCAACAGCTGGAACCGGTCCTCAGGATCCTGAATCTGGCCAGTTATTTGATACAGCAATTGTTAATGGAGGCGAGGAATCAACTCCAGTTGAGCTTCAGGGCGTAAGCGAGGGCCAAACTATTCCATACTACTGCATTGTTCACCCATATATGACATCGCAGCTTACTATCGTAGCAGCAGAACAAGGCGGTGGTGGTCAAACACAGGGAGGCGGAGCTGCTCAACAACAAGGTGAAGGAGGTAGCGGAGCAAACCAAACAGGAGGTGGCGGTGCTGGCGGCGCTGCTGCTCCTTCTTCTGGAGGACCCACACTAAACATCCTTGAAGGTTCTTCAATACAAGGCAGCCCTGATTATGACCCCGACGAGCTGACAGTAGCTGCAGGAAGCGATGTCACAGTGATGAATCAAGATACACTTCCTCACACTGTAACTTCGGGAACCAGTCCTACCGACCCCAACTCAGCACAGTTGTTTGACACAAGCCTAATTAATGGTGGAGAATCAGCCACGCTATCACTTGCACAAGTAGCCGCAGGTCAATATGACTATTACTGCATGGTGCATCCATACATGACAGGGAAATTAATCGTCCAGTGAGAGATAGTTAGTATAACACACAACATGTACTTCCTCAAATTTCTCTCACTTACTACCCTTACAGTCCTTTTTTCTTTGATATTTATTGGAGGCTATGTGAGCGCCTCTGGAGTTGGACTTACCTGTCCTGACTGGCCCCTATGCCCGCAGGGTCTTATGCCACATCAAGACTTTATCATCGAATATATTCATCGGTCTATTGCCGCTACAACAGGGATGCTTGTCGTTGCTACAATGGCCTTCACATTAAGATCAAAAGACGCCCCTAGGGGAATGAAAATAGCTTCTATGATAGCTACTGGTACGGTCATAGGTCAGATAACTTTGGGGGCAATAGTGATAGTTGAGCGGCTTCATGCAATATTGGTGACCGCGCACCTTGGACTGGGACTTGTGTTATTTTCGATGGTGCTCATCACAACTCTATATGCATTTAAAGTCAGCAAGAAGAGAATCGAGGCTACTACAATTTCGTCAAGCCATTCTGCGACCAACGACAATACCAGCTAAAAATAATAATAATAGTTGCAGAGCAATGATTTATACAAAGAGAGCTAGATCTTATTACGTAGCCCGATGCGTCGACAAGCTGTTATTGTAATGTCGGTCTTGGCGTTAATGCCATTTTCCTCCATCATCCCAGCATACGCCCATTTTGAGCACCTTGGCCACTATAATAATAGAGCGGGGTATCTAGGCCCATACTATGCCTACGAAGCACTAGAGCCAGACTATGCTGGCCCAAATGAACCTGTTGCTGTTATGTTCAGCGTTCAGGATCTTGATGGTAGGGACACATACAACATTCACACTATGGTTGAGATCTATTCTGCCATGACAGGAGAGCGACTAAATGCTTGGCCTTGGACAATGCAAGAAAAGGGTGACTTTGAAGTGTTTTACACCTTTCCTGAGATTGGTAGCTATCAAATAGTGCTCAGCATGGCAAAAGACGGCAATAATCCTCCAAACCTCAATGGAATTGATCCGCCGCGAACAACACTATCAAGTGTTTCAGGATGCAACTGCGACAGGGCTATCTTTAACGTATCTATCACCAAGAATTTCGGTACTATATGGAATGTAATGATGTTAGTTGCAATTAGTTTGCCTCTTTCGGTCTTTGGTGGGGTGCTGGTCTGGAACTACAGGAGGATAAAAAGAAGTGGCAGATACCAGAAGACCTTGAGAAGGGACATGATAACGTATATAGTTATGCTAGCTGCAGTAGCTGGTGGCATTGTGCACCTTGCCGTTTATGCAGAGCATGCATTGCTGCGGCTTGAATATAGTATATTTCTTTTGGTTGCTGCTGGTATGCAGATTGCATATGGTGTTATTTACACATTATTGACGTTGGCCGGACTGGAAGCAAATGAGTCTGCTCGCAAATACTATCAGAAGAAAATGGCCGTCAATCTGTTTGGACTCATTGGAACTGGCATCCTTCTTGGGCTATATGCGTACTCTGTAATTTTACCTCCACCACTTTCTCCAAACGATGAGCCAGAAGATATCGGCATTGCAGGGATACTTGCCAAGGGCATTGAAGTGTTTACAGTCATTGGAATTGTCTATTTAATGAAGCTTGAAAAACATCAATTAGTCAGCCAACGAAAAGTGCAAACATAGTGCAATATGAGAATAAAATCAATCAATCATTTTCATAGCAAAAGGTTCGCGTTGCCTCTTCTAGTAAGACATAAAACACCAAGAAGATAAACCAAATACCTAATGGCTTGGAAAGTAATGATGCCTAAAAAGATCATGTTTGGCGAAAATGCTGCAAGGGAGTTCCCCTATCCAGATAACTCCCTTGTTATTACTACAACTACTCCAGACATATACAACAAGTGGTTGGATTACATGGGAATCAAGAACTATGAAGTGTATGATAAGGTAACACCCGACCCCGCAATTGAGATTGTCGAAGGAATACAAAAGGAGTATGATGCCAAGAATGTCTCATGCTATATAGGTCTAGGTGGTGGAAGTTCGATGGATGTTTGCAAATATCTTGGCAAACTGAGCGGGAAGCCCAAGATATTAATACCAACAACATTTGGCACAGGTGCAGAAATGACCACATATGCAGTAATAAGCTTTAGCCATAAGAAGAAGCTCCTTCAAGATGAAGCTTTTCTTGCTGATGCAGCAATTGTTGACCCTTACTTTCTGCCTGGAACCCCCTTCAACATTTTAAGGAACTCTGCTTGTGACGCAGCAGCCCAAGCCTCTGAGGCATTCGACAGCAAGCTTTCAAACCCATTCACGAAGTTTTTCTGCAAAGAAGCATTTGATATACTTGAAGACGCAATAATTAACGACAAGCATGACCTGCTCCCCTACGGTGCAATGCTGTCCGGGATTGGTTTTGGCAATGCTTCTACCACACTTGGACACGCACTTTCATACGCATTTTCAAATGAGGGTGTGCCCCACGGCTATGCTCTGTCCTCCTGCACTACTGTTGCACACAAATTCAACAAATCAGCATATTACGAACGTTTTAAGAAAATATCCCAAAAGCTCAAGTTCGAACCCATCAAGCTCAAAAAACCACTTGACCAAGCAGCAGACGACATCATGCCCGACCGAGGACATCTTGACAATAACCCAGTACCCATTACAAAACAAGACATTATTCAATGCCTTGACGAGATAGTTTCAGGCAACCCGTTGGCCTGATCCATCTGTGTCTTTTTGTCTTTCAAAACCTTTAAATTCAGTCCACCAGCTTTCTTCTTCTGTAATGACTGTTATTCACAAAAGTATGGAAATTAATGCTCCGATCAGCGAGGTATTTACTTATTTTGCAAGGCCAGAGCACATGGCTGACCAGTTCCCAGAGAATATGGGACTCAATGTTATCCCAGTTGAAGTGAAGAACGGGTTTGGCGTTGGTACTATTTTTAGGATAAGCGGAGATTTTGATGGTAAAAAGCTCGAGTGGGATTGCGAAACCATCGATTATGTACCAATGCGCAAGATTGTAGCAAAGATGATTGAAGGTCCATTCAAGAGCTGGCAGATTACGGTAGACTTTGAGGAGATAGATCAGCACAAGAGCAGGACTAGCATGACAGTAGATTATGATATGCCAATGGGTCCCCTTGGCAGCTTTATGGACAAAGTCAAACTGAAGAAGATTGCTGAAAGGGGAATGGAAAATGGTTTGCTAAGGGTCAAGGCATTACTAGAAGGAACTGGCTCTATACCTGTCTATATTACTCTTGATGCTTATAGGCAAATCCTAAAGGAAAAGGAGCGATTTAACTGTTCTGTCTCTGAAGCTATTGTCAAGATAATCCAACGCGGACAGCAGCAAGAGCAACAGCAGACTCCCACAACCGCTTAGCCTTACTTTTCTATTTTCAAATTTCACGCTTCCTATGAAATGTATTCGTAGTATATTTTCTGGCACCGCTTAGTAGTAGTTTCTATTTTGAGGCTGCAACAAAAATCAGATTAGTCAAGGATGATCCATATACCAGCCGGGGGATTATTATCATTAACCGAATCTCTGCAAAAAGTTTTTTCATCTAATTCTATCCAAAGCAGCCTAATATTTTTTCCTCATGTATTGTGACGTAGGAAAAAATTGCAAGTGGCTAGGTTAATTTAAATAGCGCTTTCGTTTGCAAATTTTTTGTGGGTTCGTAGCTCAGCCAGGTAGAGCGTCTGGCTCTTAACCAGTCAGCAGATGTTACTGGGTTAAAATGTCGTGGGTCCGAATCCCACCGAACCCGCTCCGATATCGGTCCTTTTTGGTGGATTCTTTCAAAAAAATAGGTGATATAGAAAGAATTGGATATAGTAGAATGTGTGGGACCTGATAAGAACCAGAATACTACGACTACTACCCACATGACCCTAGAGACTATGGGAGCAACTGATCCTTGGATGCTATTTCTTTAAGCC
>JBQGBZ010000229.1:0-1491 GCA_052038215.1 Nitrososphaera sp. | reverse complement strand
AATGTAGATAATAGTAGTGTTGTTTGTGAGGCTGGTGAGCAGCTTTGGGTATATACATATTGTCTTCAAGGACCCCCGCCAAGCCCCAACATTGTACTTGAAACAAATGGTGGAGCAATGGGAGGTGTTAATGGTGAGGTTGATTGTGGTATCCCAAGAGATACCACTGCACAGCCGCCTTCTTCTTCTCTAATGACTGCAACTACCGCACAAGATAGCAATAGAGATAGCAGAGATGGAGATGGAGATGGAATACCTGACTCAAGTGACAGATGTACTCATAACTCAAACCCAAGATGCTATAAAGAGGATACATCCAATACAACAACTAGCTCTACTACACATGAGCAGGAGCAACCTTCTTCTTCTAATAGGACTGGGAACAAAACAAGATATGGTGAGAGATAGTATATAGATAATAAATAATAATATCCTGCCCTATTTCAGAAAAGATACATCGACTTTACTCACAATATCTGCTGCTGCAATTGCGCTGCTGCTGTTAGCTAGTCCACTACCACCACTCTCAAACCCTCTTCTTCTTCAACCAGCACAAGCCCAAACCAACCTAAGTTTTAGAACACCGATACCAGCTAATGGGACGGATTCCACACTAACTTTTGATGCACAAGGAGAAAGATTCGTAAGATCAACTACGCTGGAGGTTAATGGAACATATCAAATAACTGATAGCAGTAGTGGACAAGTATTGTCTAGTGGCTCAATCATCCGTGTACAGGGTTGTTGTCTTAGCAATCCAAGCAATGGGGACAAAGTTACTATAGTAGCTGGACCAGATGGTAACACGTTAATATCTACATCATGTAGCACATCGGCTAGTAATAACATCGGTGTTGGTGGAGACAACTATTTTGGGCCTGTTGAATGTTCTTCTTCTTCTCAAGGAGGAAATAGTACTCCACAGTCTTCTTCTTCACCTGGAACCACCACCACACAGGATAGAGATGGAGATGGAATACCTGACTCAAGTGACAGATGTACTCATAACTCTAATTCAAGATGCTATAAAGAAGAAGGTACTAGGTAGCGGTAGTTTGCAGGTGGCAACAGGTAAAATATGCAACTCACTTATATGAGCCAACTTGTTATTTTACATCTTGAAGATGATGAGACCCTGTAATGTTACAGGATCAAAAATGCTAAAGGTATTATAATAATAAGAATCGCTGGTGTTAGTGAATGAATAATCTTTTTTACATCTTTATTAGGCACCAAGAGCCTAGAACTGGATCTATTAACGTGATTAGAAGATATATAGAGATCGGACTACAATTTTTTCATCCGCAATGTATAATCGAGTCTCAATTTTGAGGTTTTTCTTGTCGAGTCCCTCTGGGCCTGCTAAAAATAAAAAAACGTTGAAAAAATGGACTCAACTCTGGTAGGCTGATGACTTTCATAATGCTGTTCGATCTTACAGTATCGGTTGCAAGTGCAAGGCCGTTCGCATCTCTACACTCTATCAAATAT
>JBQGBZ010000228.1:0-8690 GCA_052038215.1 Nitrososphaera sp. | reverse complement strand
GATGAAAGCGATATCTCCAAAGCACAAGAGTTGGCTCAAAAAGAGCCCCAATGCATAGTAATTTGCCCTTCGCACAGGTACGACGGCACAAACATGCTATTGAGGAAACCACCATCTGTTATTGCCACTTTTTATGACTCTAACAGTTACAATATGCACGTCAAGGCTGCCACATCACTTGGTATTCCTATAAAGTACCTTTTTTCAAAGAGTCTTATGTATGACATTGACACTCCTGAAGATGTATTCACACTCATAAAGGAAGAGATGGGCAATGCTGTCCAAAGCATCAAATTTCTTAAATCGAAATTCTAAGTACGATGATGATGATGATGATTTTCAGCAAGGATTGGAATCGATTTATTATTTTTTATTTGCTCTACATATATAATGCAGGGCGCAATGTATGAATTGACCTTTGCGCGTGCCACATAGCACACACACACATATAATAGCAGATATAATCACAATATGTGGCACATCGATCATCGCTAAGGTTATTCAGTCACCTGTTCGAGATAACCAAAAACATAGATAGATACATTTTGATTAAATTCCTCATTAATATCACATCATTTAATATTACCCGCCTCTTGACTGTGCATATCAATGTGCCCACCGGCAAGTGGCTGGGCTAATCGGGAATACTTGTCACCACTTGCTCATCATCATTTTTATCTTAAACAAAAACACACACATATCTGACTGCAGAGCCTTTTGCCCCACTTTGGTCTACGGTGTAAGAGAAATACTGCACGCTTTTCCTGAAAAGGATTCAAGTTTTCTACCGAAATAAAATTACCAGACAGCTAGCTTACGAATTGATTGGTGAATTTAAATATATACTATTATGATCTAACCTTTGAACGTGCCTTGAGTGTATATATGCATATTAATCTATTGATCAAGGTGATTGCAGCCATCGAACCAGAGAAGGTTGTAACGCTAGAAGATTTTCAACAGGCTTGTGGTATTACTAGTGGTATGGTTGCAGCAAGCGTGCTTGATTATTTGCAAGCTAACAACATAGGTTATGTTTCCAGAAATACAATTAAGTTTTCAGCGTCAGATAAGATCTACGCAGCGCTTCTTGCACTCCGTATTAGAGGTGATATTGAGCAGGTATCGGCATGTCTTTCGTGGAGGGACTTTGAGAAATTGGCATCTGAACTTCTAGCCTCTCTTGGCTATCGGACCAAGACTAACGTTAGGTTATCTAAACCCAGAATGGAAGTCGATGTTATCGGAACAGGCTTGGATGGATTTACATTAGCTGTTGACTGCAAGCATTGGAAACGCAATAACCTCTCTACAATGTCAATTTTTTGCGAAAAACAAGCTGCAAGGGCTAAGCGATTAATGGAGCTTGATAAAAGTATATCTCAAGTTGTACCAGTCGTACTTACTTTACATGCCGAGTCAGTAAGGTTTGTTCATGGAGTTCCGCTTGTGCCAATCCTTAAATTCAGATCCTTTCTTTTAGATGTAAAAGGTTTTTTGCCTAAATTGTAAGTAGTGTCGCCGTCCTCGCCGCCCTCACATACCTAGGAAAAGATAAGCATTGCAATAAAGCTTGCAACGGTGATTGCAAGAAAAACCTTCGTCACAGTTACCGATCTATCAAGTGCGCTAGAGTAATCCTCAAACTGCTTTTTGCCCATTACCTTAATCGCCGAATGAGCAGAAGCTAGCTCAAATGCCGCTCCGGCCGCCATCTCTATTGCCCTTGAGCAAAGTTCGATGTATACTTTGGCAATATTATCTGGATTAGTAGTAGTTCCAAGTGCAAAATAGCCCACTCTAGTTCTCTTGCCAGAGGTTGAGTGAGTATCTGAACTGCAAATTTCAAGCATGGTTGCATTGCCGTTTATCCTCGAGACTACTTGGTCACGGGTTGTATTCTCCATGTTGTTTGAGTCTGCCCAGCCAATGGCGTAGTTCTTGTTAGCAAGACTTATGACCAGTACTGCAAGTCCGCCTTGCCCCAACTCTTCTGTTGGTTCCATCTTGTGATCGATGTCATCTAGGCTTGCAAAACCTATTTTGAAAGGCTTCTGTGGTTGTTTTTTCAATTGATCAAGGCATTGTTTTGCAGAAGGAACTAGATCATTTTTGTCTGAATCGTTAAGATGCTTGCCCATTGCGTTATGGCAGTCGACTACCAAAACGTCAGAGAATCCAATGTTTGACCCAAAGGATTCAAGTTCGCTGCTCACGCTCCGAGGTATGTCCTCCATGCCTGATGGAGCAAGTGAAAGCATTACAATTGCACTATTGCCAAAAGCGATACCCGTCGAAGTCGACTTATTTATCCTTACTTGCACTGGTGTACTACAAGTATTCCCCCTTTCCTTTATGGTCATCTGCGCTACATCTTTTACATATTTCTCCAGTTCTTTCTTGGAAGGGATATTGAGCGAATGGTCTGAGACGCTATGCATTACCAATGCTCGTTTAGAGAATCTCTCGTACAGGACGTAAGGGAGATTGCTTCCACCAACCATGCTAAACGGACCAGGGTGTACCTCTGGCAGTACTATTGACGCCTGTTTGCTTGCAAACAGAAACCGAATAACCTTTGTTGTTATAATATTGTCGTGAGCTCTTGATTCAATCAGTTCTTCTATCATGTCTACTTTATTGTCCGACCAAGCGACCAGAAAAGCACGTAAAAGGCCGAAAGTGCTCTTTACGCCTGGTCTTCCAGCTCGATCTGCAATTACGGTCCATACAATGCCGATTATTATAAGAACAGCGCCAAAGAGGATGCCTGCATAACTTTGAGATTCGATCAAATTGTAGGAAGAAGGTGGCATAAATGCAAAGAAAAAGATGAGAGGTTGTATGAAAGCGACCGATATTCCTCTAAGAGTACTGGCTCCAAATACCGATATGAATAATCCTATCCTGAACCCTACTGCGAGGAGCATGCCTAAAATGATATAATCTATTGATGGAGGCTTTGAAAATACATAATCCGAAGCAACGCCCAAAAGAAGAGTAAGCGACCAAAATACATTGGCAAATGCAGACACATGAGCAATTTTTGAGAATTTATGCACAGGTGTTCCTCGGAGCGCAATGTAATCAAGAAAATGAGAACCAACAAGAGCTGCAAGACTAAGGGGGAGATATACAGCAAGGCCTGTGATGCCTGCCTGAAGATTGTAAGTGTGAGATACAACGACAATGATCACTGCGCAAGCTATCCAGATAGAATATGATACTCTAGATGATGAGGGGTTTATTCTGGTAACAGACCAACGTCTATGAATATTGGAAACATCATCGCGTTGCGGTGCGAGCATCCATATTCAACCGACAGGGAACAGAATTCTTATCATAATAGATGCTCCGATAAAGGCACCCGTTATGCCCAGCACAATTTCCGGCCTAACCTTGACACCTCTTGTCTCATCTTCAAAAAACCTGAGAAGACCTGCGCTTGAAGCAGGCAGTGGAGCATTTTTCTTCTTACTGCTCATGTGTAGCGACTTATGTATTTATACGCTTAAATACATTCCGCAAGTCCTGTCTTTATTCAATTAGGCTTTTGGTCTTTTCCAAAATTCCAAGATATCTTTCGAGAAGTTCCGCTTTTTGCTCTTGAATTGAAATGTCATCCTCACGTCTTATTTCTGCCGCAAGAAGCGCTATCTTTTCCTCAATCAAAGATGCTGCGGATGTCAAAACTGCGGAACTTTTAGCTAGAGGCGCATTTTCTCGTTCTCGTTCTCGTTCAGGCTGTAAGTGAGCAACAACATCTGCATTAATCTCATTGCCACAGTTTATGCAGGTGATCTTATCTCTAAGACGCACTTGAACCCCCTTGCATCTTGGACATGGCTCGCTTGTAAGCGTCCCTCCATTTGCCAGAAGGGAAGCTCCTGTCTTGATTCTGCTAACATTCTCATCGGGAGAAGAAGTCATACTGGATATTACTTACAGATCGCAAATTTTTTTCTTATGTTTACAATGGTTAGGTCAAAGGGTTTTGGCCGCCACATATAGGGTATATATGCGGCACTTGCCTATATGCTTAAAGTCAAATATACATTCGGTGATAGACTTGCTGTCTTCTTATCCAATCAAAAGTGTCTGCTTTATTATTATACGTCAAAAAACGAATGCAAGATGAAGTTATAACATTATTGTAAGACGACATAATTCGAAAGGTATACTCTACATTCATAAGACTTATTTTACGTTTGTGGTCACCACCTTCCTCATCGTGTGATCCATTGGATTATCTATTTGGCCCCACCTACTATGTAAAGTTCTTTCTTTGACATAGCAACTCTAACCGATTTGCAGGTATTTGTTCTTGCTACGATTCAATGTCTTTTCTTCTTCTTCTTCTTCGCCTTCTACTTTTTCGATAACCTCTAGGGTAAGTGTGGATCTAATCTCTTTACGAGTTCGTATTTCGGACTCAGCGTTGTCGAGGTCTTGTCTTGTGTCTGCTTCAACTTTTACAACTATGTCATAGATGATGTTCTCGTCATCAAGTCCAGGTACGACCGTATACACTCCAGAAACAGCAGAATGTCTTCTAATTGCATCTTTTATCGTTTCTTTGAATTCTTCATCCGTCTCTATTAATATGAACGACTTAGCCATGATTCACTGGAGCCGTCCTTCTCACTGTTTATAATGTATTGATATTATGGTATTTATCGATAATCCTAGATGCGCATGTATATGCTGTATATGCTTGTGTGTGTGTGTGCTGTACGTTTTTAGTTTCTGTTTCATCAGTGGTCTCTATGTCAAATGTAGGACGCTTGCAATTTCTAACACAAATAAAATGCCTGAAAATAATCATATGCATCCAATTCATTAAAGATTTATTAACATGAGTTGTGAAAAATGCCTACCTCATGGCGGTTGTCTGTAAAAAGTGCGGTCTTCCTGACGATTTGTGTGCTTGTGGAGAATTAGATAAAGAAGATGCACGAATTGTTGTCCGACTTGAAACTAGGAGGTTCTCTAAATCTAGCACCATTATAGAAGGCATCAATCCAAAGCAGAGTGACATGCCCCGAATAGTCAAGGAACTTAAAAGCACTTTTGCTTGTGGTGGAACAATGAAAGATGGATTTATTATGCTACAAGGTGATCACAGGGATGAAGTCAAAGGTTATCTTGTCAAGGCTGGGTTTAACGAAAAGGCCATTGAGGTTCAGTAATAATAATAATAATAAATAATGGTATTTGCAGAACTGTCGCTTCTCTTCTTTTCACACGAAGGCATTTAAACCGGCCGGTATAGAGTTTTTTTGGTGCCTAGAAACAACTTTAGAGGACAGCGACGGCTGGAGAGTCATATTGATGAAGCGGTAAGGATTGCTTCTATTGCGCAAAAGGGGATAATTACCGGCAGGTCAAGTTACGTCGAAATGCGTGCGCTTGACAGGTTGACCAGTCACAATATCAAAGCTAAGGTACAGTTAATAAAGAAATCTCTTAAATTGAATGCCAATCTCGAACAGCTCATGTTGAAAATTTCCCAGGGAATGTCTGAAAGTTATACTAAGATACTTACACCAAATGGCATAGTACGACAAAAGGAACTAGATCGTTTACTATCAATAGACGCAGACATCGTTATTTGTCTTGGGATGTTTAATTCAGATTTAAACGTGTTAAAGCTACCGGATTTGACACGTACAATGGAAGAACTGATAGAGGAAAGAAAAAAGCTAGTCGATTCTCTTAAAGCCTGAGATGCGTCTTGAGTCCTTTATAACGATTCCTTATCGTTACCTCTGTGACGCCAGCTGCTTCCGCCACATCCTTCTGAGTTTTGTTTTCGCCATTCATTACGCAGGCAACGTATAGCGCGGCTGCAGCTAACCCCATTGGATCTTTGCCCGCAGAAATCTTGCCTTCTTCAGCCTTTTTCAGAATTTCAAGTGCCTTCCGCTTTGTCTTCTCTGACAATCCTGCCTTGCTTGCAATCCTAGCAACGCATTTTACTGGATCTACGACAGGCATCTTCAGATCCAACTCTCTTATAAGTAAACGATAGCACCTAGCTACGTCCTTTTTCTTGATATTGCTTGCATTTGCAATGTCTTTTAGTGTTCTTGGAGTTTCAGTATCTCGGCAAGCCGCATAGAGAGCAGCCGCTACTAAGGCGGAAATGGAGCGCCCGCGCACAAGCCCTTTCTCTAGGGCCTTGCGATAGACATATGCTGCCTTTTCAATGACTGCATCACCCACCGCGAGTTTATCCTTGAGCCTGTCAAGCTCAGAGAATGCCTGACGAAAGTTACGATCGACTGGTTCGTGCACCTGGCTCCTACTATCCCATGTTCTAAGTCTTTCAATTGTACTCTTCATTGAGGCGGACAGAGGTTTCCCAGAAGCATCTTTGTCAACCGGGCCGATTATGGTCGCAAGTCCCATATCATGCATAGCAAGGGATGTCGGAATGCCTGTTCTGCTTCTGTCTTCGTGCTCTTCTTTTGAGAAGGCGCGCCATTCTGGTCCAAGTTCTTCTATCCTTTCACTGACAACAAAACCGCAGTTACCACAAAACATCTCTCCACTAGAATTATCAGTTACCATCGAGCCCCTGCCGCAACGGGGGCAACGATCACCAAACATGGAAATATCTTTTACCATAATCTCACCAAATTTTTGGCTACTCTAGCCTGGTTATATAAATATTTTCTTCTAATATATAAAGTTTATCAGACCATAATTCAAAGCTATTACAATTTATCGTGGTTTGCGCCGATTTCGTCTTTCTGCTTTGGCATATTTCTTGCTCCCCGATCGCTGAGCACTATATGCATGGGTCTTTCGAACGTCGCGTTTTCGCATTGTCTCCTTCTGATACCTGGTTGGTATTATTATATGTATATGATGTGTAATAACAACGCGTCTTATATCGTGTTCATTTCTTGTCGAAGATGAGATAGTGAAATAAGTTGACTTTAACTCCACCACACCAGCACATCATTATCTTTGCGAAGGAAGTTAGAGTGTGAGATTTTAAATCTTGCATAATTTTACTATTAAGATTCTCCTGCTATCGCTCCTGACTTCGAACTCTTGCTAATAACCGCTCATGAGACAGAAAGATACAATGATATAAGATTACTTATCTGGGATCTGGCAACATATGTTGCGCAAGCCATTACTACCTACAGCATCATAAAGATGATGGTCGAAAAGATTTTTTTTCGGCGCATCGCCACAACAATAGTAGGTTTTCTATAACATTCTACGCACGGAACTTTATCTGCGTGTGACCGTAGATATATGGCTGTGAGCTCATCTCAATCGACTAATAAACGCGATATAGGGCAGAAAAGTGACGACAATCGCTCCACTCTTCCCGAGTATAGAGAGCAATCCATTCAGATTCTTTCAAATGTCAATAGGATAAAACATCTGTATCTGTCCTTGCTCAGAAATGCCCAAAAAGAGGTTTTATTGATTTTCCCAACTACAAATGCGGTCCGCCGAGAGGGAGGAGTAGGCATATTCGCTGAGCTACGGCATGCATCACAAAGAGGTGTGACTACCAGGATATTGACTCCAATAGATGACTTTGTCTCTCCTCAACTAGACGAGCTAAGAGCAGCCGGAATTGTTGTTAGGCAAATAGAGTCTCCAGCGGAAGCAAAATTCAAGCTGCTGATCATTGACAGAAGATTGTCAATTGTAATTGAAACAAAAGACGATTCCAGAGGAACCTTTGAGCGTGCGATAGGCTTGGCAACATTTTCAAATAGCAAGCCTACCGTTCTGCCTTATGTCACCATATTCGAGAGCTTTTGGCGAGAAACCGATCTTTATGAAAAAGCAAGAGAAGCAGATAGAATAAAGGACGAGTTTGTCAACGTTGCGGCTCATGAGCTGCGCAACCCAATCTCTCCGATAATAGGCAGCGCTGACTTCGCTATGGAAGATATCAGAATGTTGAAGGAAGGTAAAGGCAATGACGTGACGCTAGATAGCCTTGAGGAAAATATACACATAATAGCTAGGAACGCCACGAAACTTCACAAGCTTTCAGAGGACATCTTGCAAGTCAGCAAAATAGAAAGTGGAACTTTCAATTTACATTTAAACCAAGTTGATCTGAAATCTTTGGGCGAGATGGCTGTCCAAGATACAAAGAAAAGAATAGAGAGTGAAAAGAAGCCATTAGATGTTCGCCTAGATTACGGGATTGCAAGCTATGGAGGTGGTGGTGGAGTTGCAATATTTTGTGATAGCTCCAAGATTAGTCAAGTGCTTCACAACCTGCTTGACAATGCTGTCAAGTTTTCGGAAAAGGGGACCATCGTTATGTCTACTGCAATACATGACGAAAGCTCCTTTATATTCAAAATTGAAGACTCTGGGGTAGGAATCGATCGCGAAATTCAAAATAAACTCTTTGACAAGTTTGCAAGCAAGTCGAACAGCGGCACTGGTCTTGGATTATATCTATCAAAGAAAATTGTTGAAGCCCACGGAGGCAAGATATGGGGTTCCAATAATCCATCGGGCATCGGAGCCACTTTCTCTTTCACCCTTCCAACAAACATAGGAGGAATTTCCGGTAGCGATTATTATCCCAATTTGGAAAATCCTGACCCACATGTTGATGCTCAGGGTCAGAAATAGAAGCCTGACTATTATATCGTGGAGTGGTGCACCCGTGCGGTTGCGCAACTAGGCAAAAGGCT
>JBQGBZ010000227.1:0-1010 GCA_052038215.1 Nitrososphaera sp. | reverse complement strand
TGGCCAGCAATTGTGAGTTACTTATGCCTTGATGCTGCTGTTTATACTCTCTTGCTGCTTGTGTTAATTCAGTCCCCGTAATATACTCAACCTGTGTGCTACCAGGTGGATATTCAAAGGTCAAAGAATCGTAAGTAATCTTGTAATAGTATGCTACCCCCAAGGCAATGATGAACAAAACTGCAGATATAATAATCCATGCCTTTCGATATTTCTCCTTTGATAGAGCGGCAAATGTAAAAAGAATAATAAGTGCAAAAAAGGAGCTAATGCCAACTGCAAATTTAGCGTCGGCAGTCTGTGGTGGAGCTATACCAGTTAGAAAACCACCAAAGGCTGCAAACAAAATCCCTATAATTTTAATTCCTTGGGCGAGTATTTTGCTGCTCATCAATTCTTCCGCTCACGAATTACTGTAAGCTGTACCTCTATTTGTCCGCGATCTTTTCTTAACTCATGGCACTGCTCATTAGTCACTGACGTTCTGCTAGGATCTCTCGCAGCCCAGAAGCAGTAGTCTGCTTCTGGAAGCACTTGGTTGGATGGTGAAGAAAGCATGCCAAACGAACGGGCTTCCTCTGTCAGCTTTTTGAGTGCCTCCGGAACGTAGTAGATCCTGAGGTTGGGAATCTCCTTCCTCTGCTTGAGCGTCTT
Organism: Nitrososphaera sp.; assembly: GCA_052038215.1. Classification (GTDB taxonomy): domain Archaea; phylum Thermoproteota; class Nitrososphaeria; order Nitrososphaerales; family Nitrososphaeraceae; genus Nitrososphaera. The sequence goes on along the minus strand of JBQGBZ010000227.1, from coordinate 356 downwards.
CACAATAACCTTCACCTCGGGCCATCGGGGAGGGGCTTCACCCGCAGCTACTTCGCTAAAGGCTTTTACCTTGATGTTTATGTCTTTCTCAATGGCGACTATTTGATTCTGGTCGGCCTTGCTCATCTTCTGCCCAGATGAAGTAAGAGTACTAAGTATTCTGTTCAATAACACAGCTTCTGCGCTGAGCTGACTCAGCACTTCTGTCGGAATAGGACGTCCGTAACGTTGGGCTATTCTCTTATTAATACCTTTGAGCATATCTGTAATATTATTTAAAGATTTTATAGTTAAATCTCTTGTAGATTGGTCTACAAATCTGTCAATTCCTAAAATTGTTGTATCTTCAGTCAAAT
>JBQGBZ010000226.1:0-1839 GCA_052038215.1 Nitrososphaera sp. | reverse complement strand
GTCTATGGATCTTTCAATAGCAGCCCTCTTGAAAGCAAATCGCCCTGAATCAAGGCAGTACTATGAACTGGAGGTAAGCGGCTTTAGCCTGAAGGTAAGGCCTCTGACAAGCTCTGATCAGGATGTGCTCGTGGAAAAAATGCGTACTAGAGACGACGACAAGACGATAATACAAGAGTTGGCAAGATCATGTATAGTCCATTCGAATCCTCCGTTGCCTTCGGGCAACCTAAATGATAGTATGATATCTGCAGTCAGCTCGAAAATAGAAGAGATAGATCCACTGTCAGACATTCTCTTTAACTTAACATGCCCCGAATGCAACCATGGCTTTCAGGCATCGCTTTCTGTAGAGGATCTTATCTTTCAGGAAATTAATTTTCTCAAAAACCAGCTTGAGCGTGAAGTACACTGGCTAGCCTTCAACTATCACTGGAGCGAAAGTGAAATTCTGTCCTTACCAATTAAGAAGCGCAAGAGGTACGTTGAATTGATTAACGCAACCCTGGCAGGAGAAAATGTAAATGACTACCAGCGACAATAATACTAACTACTTCAACCGGATCATAGGCAGGACGACGCTGCCGGAAGCAGGACGAAAACAATTCAAACCCACCCTTACACCTGAAGTAATCCCGGAGAATCTAGAACTTAAAACCGGCCATGTCGCACTTCGGCGCAGCCAACCCCCCTCAGATACTGCTCAAGTCAGAGGCAACCATGCTTCACAGCCGGTAGGAGATATCCATACCAAGGGACGTGATGACAGCAGATCCAGATCTCTTGATAATGAACCACAAGACATAATCAAGAAGGTAACAGTACCACCGGTCAAGCAGCCGACTGAGTCAGCAGAAGCAGTTAAGGCGATGGAGGTGAGGAGTCCTTTAACTGAAGACTCTCAAACTACTACTATTATAGGTGCACGAACCAATATTGATGTTAAGTCCCAAGAAATCCTTGATGCCGAAGTACAGATTATGCCTTCTGGATTCCCAATCAACAAAATCGTTAAGAAAGCATCGTCAGAATCCGATACAAAAATCAATAATGTGATGAACTTACATGCAGACACCCTTCCTCCAAAATTTGGCGTTCCGGAGAAAATAGGCCCTGCAAAAGGGTCACAATCTATCGAGTCTTTTGATATAGTTGATAGTAAGGAAGTAAAGGGTGATGAAGAGGTTGATGGTAACGCTACCATATCGGTACCTGAAATTCATAGCCCGAAAGGAGTAGAAGAAATGAAACCAAGATTCGTATATCAAATCGGATCCGCTGATCGACCACAAATAGCCGGGGGCGAGACCACCACTCGGAGCAGGCAGATATCCAAGGAAAAATATGCCATCAAAAGACGTGATGATGATCCTTCAGAAACAGTATTCACCATAAACATTGGTCGCGTAGAGGTGAGAGCAGTGACACCTACCAGCTCTGCGGATATCCAATCCAGAACACCGAGATTTTCACCTTCGCTTTCACTTGCGGAATACCTTAAGCGACGTGCGGAGGGAAAAGGCAGTTGAGTGATTCCTTTGCAATAGCTGCAGTTACTGCAACACTTTGGTATCTTTTCTTTAGAAAAGAAGGGATCTCAGTTACGATAAAGCCGCCAGATGAGCCACTAAGCGGCGATGACGCCAGACTGAACATCTTTCTCTATAGAGTAACACCTAACTTGGGTTATCACAATATGGATCTGCCAGCTCGCAGCTATGGCGGCGAGCTTGTGAAAAAGCAAAAACTAGGCGTAGACCTGCATTACCTCCTTACCGCTTACGGCAAAGATGACCTATCGGCACAAAAGATTTTGGCAGAAGCACTACGGATACTCCA
>JBQGBZ010000225.1:0-2968 GCA_052038215.1 Nitrososphaera sp. | reverse complement strand
TAAGTAAATGCCTGGTTGTGGGAGAACATATCCTAGGATAAATGCAGCGGCCATCATGGGTATAGTAAATAGACGAGTGGTATTTAGCAGCTTTTTGTCCTCCATTCCAGGCCTCTTCAATATCCTTCTTAAGATATCTCTCTGGATGATGTTCCTTGAAATGACGCTGGAGATGGCTAGTAGTCCTCCATTTGCAGTAGACATAGAAGCTCCAAGGACTCCCATTAGCATAGCCACTCCTATGGGAAATGGCACATGGTTGATTGCAAGTGTTGGGTAAGCGGTGAATGGGTCTGCTAAGTTTGGCAGGAAATATAGTGCGACTATTCCTAACATGCTTGTAGGAATAATCGTAAATAAGGTCAGTCCTCCACCCCAAAATGCTCCTCTTGACGCAGTCTTGGGATCCTTGGCTGCAAATACTCTTTCCATAAAGTCAAGGGCAACAAGGTCTCCAAGTCCAAGTGCTAAAATGGCTCCCCAGTTGACTAATGCACCATTAGCCATGTCTGTTAGGCCTGAAAGGTCAAGGTAGCTAGGGGGAGCGCTGCCAAGAATGGTGCCAAAATCCACCCCTGCGGCTCCTACTGCAAAAAAGATGAATGCAGCCCAAAACGCTCCAATTGCAAGATATATTTGAAAAATATCCGTGTAGGCCGAAGAGAACAGACCACCTGCAAAAGTATATACCAGCACGATTATAGCGGCAATAAGCGTTGCCCAGAAAAAGTCGATTTGCAAGACTGTGGAAAGGATGAACCCTGAGGCGGCAAAGTTTCCAGCAACAAGTACAATGAAGCTTATTATCATTAGAACGGACGACATCCCTTCAGGGCCGTGTCCAAAACGTCGGTAGTAAAAGTCTGGTAGTGTAAGCATTGACATTTTATTGAGTCGTTTTCCATAAAACGCGCCAGTAAGTACCAAGCATACTCCCAGGCCTATTGGGATAGCCGCCCCCGCCCAAAATCCAAACTGATAAACAAGTGAAGTATTCCCAAGTGAAGAATTACCGTCGATGGCTTGTGCAGCAAGCATTGTTCCAACAAAAAACAAAGGCAGGCTTTTGCCGGCAATCATGTACCGTTTGCTACTCTTTTTGACAAGTTTTGCAGTGAGTGTTCCAACTATGACTGAAAGCGCCAAAAAGGCAATGATGCCTATTCCATATGCGTTAATTTCAGCCATTTGCTTTAATAAAAAATAGTAAATATATAAGGTTTGTCAAAGGTTCGACCGTCGAACTTACTTAGGGCTTGCATACCCCAGACATATGAAGAACATGGAAGCAATAACTAATATCTTCTTTGGTAATATTAGGAATCGGTTTTCTTCCCTCACGCTTTAAATCTTGAATAAAATCAAAAATCTCATCCACTGTAACAACTGCATCGTCATATCCTATTTCATTACTCAACGTATTATAGAATGATATATAGTAGCTAAGAAAGGCAGTTTTCAGTACAGCTGTTTGTTCATCAATTCTTGATATCTCCCATGCACTATTTCTCATAGATATTCAAAAACTCTTTAAAAATGATTTAAGGTTTAGGGTAGAAGATGTAAACTACGGATTTCAACAGTAAAAGCAATGCGTAGTTTACTTTAGACTTCATCGAAAAAGACAAATATTATGTTATATGAGATGTAGCTCAAAAATTGATACAGTTTAGTGAATATAGTACATCAATATGTAACTAAAAAGACCCAAATTATATTTATGTTTGTAATTATCAGCTAGGTAGGTTTTGGAAGTAGCTGCTCAGCCAAAAGCTGATCCAAAAAGAATTGGCATAGGTCTTGGGCTTATTGCAGCCTTTGCTGTACTTCTATTTGTAGTCCCTAAGATAATAGGGCTAGAGATTAGCCCGATGATTCTTGTTTCTGCATTCATCTTAGTCTCTGTGTATACTGTACTCTCATTTGAATTTCTCCATAGGACTTCTGTAGCCTTATTCGGGGCAATATCGATTATTGTTGCGGCGCTTATACTTGGAACAGTTCATGCGGAAGAGAGTTTTGATTTCATCGTAGGAGTCGTTGACTACAATACAATAGGCCTTCTGCTTGGGATGATGATAATTGTTGCAATCTTTGCAGAATCTGGTGTGTTTCAGTGGGTTGGTATCAAGGCAAGTAAGATCAGTAAAGGTAATTTGTGGAGGCTGATGCTCATGCTATGCACATTTACTGCTGTTGTATCGATGTTCATAGACAATGTAACAACTGTTCTGCTAATGGTTCCAGTTACAATCGCAGTTTTTAGGATATTCAAGGTCTCGCCTATACCTTTCATAATCGCACAGGCTCTTGCATCAAATATCGGAGGTACTGCCACGCTAATTGGAGACCCACCCAACATAATGATTGGCTCTGCAGCAAACATTGACTTTAGCACTTTCGTAATGCATATGGGCCCTACGGTCGCTGTTTCATTTGCTGCATCGTTATTATTTATGAAGATCTTATTCCGTAACGACTTGAAGGCTCAGGTGCAGAATATAGAGCAACTGATGAAAGAAGATGAAACTGTATATCTGAAAGACAAAAAATTACTCTGGAAATCGATCGTAGTTCTCATCGTTGTCATTGCACTTTTCATATTGCATGGTTCGCTTCAAATTGAGCCATCTATTATTGCCATTGGGGGAGCTGCTGTCCTGCTCGTCCTCACAAGGGCAAATCCTGAGAGGGTGTTTCATGAAGTTGATTGGCCCACTCTGATATTTTTTACAGGTCTTTTCATAATTGTCGGAGCTGCTGAACATGCAGGTATGATAGACATACTCTCAAATGCTGCGATTAACATAACAGGAGGCAACCCTTGGCTAACGTTTCTAGTCATAATCTGGCTTTCTGCCTTCGCAAGCGCTTTTGTAGACAACATTCCCTTTACTGCCACTATGATACCCTTAATCGAGACACTCAATCTTGACCCAAATATTGCCTCTGCATTTGGCGGCTTTGC